>JANYCM010000130.1 GCA_025360285.1 Sphingomonadales bacterium | reverse complement strand
CCGCCACCACCGCCCGCGATACCGAATTCACCCGCTGGTGGGATGGCGTCGCGGCGCTGCTCGATCCGCTCGCCCGCCTCGCCGACCGCCGCGAGATCACCCTGCCAGCACTCGCCGCTGCCCTGCGCGAGGTTGCCACGGCGCTTGCCAGCGACCGCGCCTGGGCCGGCGCCGATGGCCGCGCGCTGGCGCAGCTTGTTGAAGCCATCGAAGCCGAAGGGGCCATATTCGGGCCGCTGGCGATCGCCGATGCCCCGGCGTTGCTGGCGGCACTGCTCGCCGATGTCGCGGTCCGCCCGGCTTATGGCGGCCACCCCCGCCTCGCAATATTGGGGCCGGTGGAGGCGCAGTTGCAGCGCGCCGACCTGATGGTGCTCGGCGGCCTCAACGAAGTAAGCTGGCCCGGCCGCCCGGCCCCCGATCCCTGGCTGGCCCCTGCCATCCGCGCCCGGCTCGGCCTGCCCGGCTTGGCACGCGCCACCGGCCTTGCCGCGCATGATTTCGTCCGCGGCCTCGGCGCATCGCAGGTGCTGCTGACCCGCGCGCGCCGTGATGCAAGCGCACCGCTGGTGCCGTCGCGTTTCTGGTTGCGCCTCCAGGCCTTTGCCGGCGGCCTGCCCGACGACAAGGCGCTGCTCGCCATCGCCCAGCGGCTCGATGGCACTGGCCCGCCGGCCGTTGTGGCACCGCCCAGCCCGCATCCGCCGGCGGCGCGCAGGCCGCAACGGCTCAACGTCACCGATATCGATACGCTGGTCGCCGACCCCTTCGCCTTTTACGCCAAGCGCCTGCTGGCCTTGCGCCCACTCGATCCGCTCGATCAGGACCCGACAGCGGCCACGCGCGGCACCCGCATCCACGGCGTGCTGGAAGAATGGATCAAGAGCGGCGGCGGCAGCCTTGATCGGCTGGCGCAGCTCACCGAAGCCATGCTGCTGGCGGAAGGCCGGCAATTCCCGCTGCTGCGCGCGCTCTGGGCGCCACGGGCACGCCGGGCGCTGGCCTGGGCCGGCGAACAGATCCACGCCCGGGAGGGCGAGGGCTGGATCGCCATAGCCGCCGAGGCCAGCGGCGAACTGCGCCTCGCCAATGGCATCATCCTCGATGGCCGCGCCGACCGTATCGACCGCGACGACGACGGCGGTATCGCCATCATCGACTACAAGACCGGCAGCGCGCCGACGCCCGCCCAGGTCAAGGCCGGGCTTGCCAACCAGCTCGGCCTGCTCGCCGCGATGGCGACGGCGGGCCTGATGCGCAGCAACGGCCGGCCTGTGCCGCCGGGGCCGGCGCGGCAGATCGCCTATTGGGAAATGAAGGGCGGTAAGATTACCGGCAAGATCGTCGATCCGCTGAAGGGCAAGGACGCGCCGACGGCCGCCGACCATGCCGATGAGGTTGTCGCGCTGGTGACTGCGCTGACCAGCCGGCTGCTGCAAACGGGCGAGCCGTTCCTGCCCAAAATCCACCCCGGCCTTGCCTGGGGCGATTATGATCATCTCGCCCGCGTCAATGAATGGCAAGACCGGCCAGCGGCGCGGCGATGACAGACGCGCTGCAACCGCTAAAGGCGCCGCAGGCGCGCGCCGCCGCGCCCGCGGCCCAGGCCTGGGTGGCGGCCTCGGCGGGCACCGGCAAGACACAGGTGCTGTCGGCGCGGGTCCTGCGCCTGCTGCTGCTCGGCACCCCGCCCTCGGCGATCCTGTGCCTGACCTTCACCAAGCTCGCCGCCGCCGAAATGCAGACCCGGGTGTTCGACCGGCTGGCGCATTGGGCGCGCTGCCCCGAAGCGGCGTTGGTTGCCGATCTGCGGGCGCTGGGCGCCGAAACCGATCTGGCGACGGTCACCCGCGCCCGGCGGCTGTTCGCCCATGTCCTTGATGCGCCGCAGGGCCTCGCCGTGCAGACCATCCATGCCTTTGCGCAAGGCCTGATCGCCAGCTTCCCTGTCGAAGCCGGGGTGGCGCCAGGCTTTGCGACGCTCGATGACCGCGCCGGGCTGGCGCTGCGTCGTCGCCTGCTCGCCGACGCCATCGAAACGGCAGCGCCCGATGACGGGCTGCTCGCCGATCTGGCGGCGATCAGCATTGCCGGCGGCGAAATGCGGCTCACGGCGGTCGCCAACCGCTTGATGGGCCATAGCGAGGCGCTCGCCGGTTTGGCATTGCCTGGCATCGAGCCGATGCTGCGGCGCGGCTTCGGCCTGCCAACCGATGGCGATGGTGACGCGGCGCTGGCGGCGGGGTTGGCCGACATCGATGTGGCAGCCCTCAAGCGGCTGGCGACGGCGCTCGAACGGGCGGGTAATGCCAACGCCCTGAAGGCGGCGGCGGGCTTGCGCGCCTGGCTCGCCGCCCCGGACAAGGCCGCCGGCTTCGATGATCTGTATGCGGTCTTCATCACCGGCACAGGCACGCCGCGCGTCGCGCTGGTCCCCAAGGCCGCGGACACCGCCGACCCCGGCCTGAAGCCCCTGGCCACCGCCATCGCCGAACAACTCCTCGCTCTCGACGCCGACCAGCGGCTCTACGCCGCCGCCGCCCATGCCGCCGCCCATCTGCGTATCGGCAAGCGCCTCGCCGCCGACTGGCGGGTCGCCAAGGCCCGCGCCGGCGTCATCGATTATGACGACATGATTGCCGCTGCCCAGCGCCTGCTGCTCAGCCCCGGCGCTGCCGACTGGGTGCGCTACAAGCTAGATCAGCGCATTGACCATATCCTGGTTGATGAGGCGCAGGACACCAATGACCGCCAATGGGACATCATCCGTGCCCTGGCCGAGGAATTCTTTGCCGGCGCCGGGGCCCGCGATATCGCCCGCAGCCTATTTGTCGTCGGGGATTTCAAGCAATCGATCTTTGGCTTCCAAGGGTCGGACCCGCGCATCTACCGCGCCCAGCGCGACATTTTCCAGCAATGGGGCGATGATGCCGGCCAGCCGCTGCAGCAGATCGGGTTGGATACCAATTTCCGCTCGGTCGGTGCCATTCTCGATGTCGTCGATGCGGTTGCCGACACGCTGGGCGCGAATGCGCTGGACGCCGAAGGCGTGGCGCGGCACATACCGCACCGCACCGGCGCCGGCGCCGTCACCCTGTGGCCACCGGTCATCGCCGACGCCCCGGATGATAGTGAAGAGGATGACGAACCAGCACGGACGCCGCGTGCCGAAATCCAGATGGCGCATCGTACCGCCGCCACCATAGCCGGCTGGCTCGATCCCGCTGATCCGCTGATATTGCCGGCACGCGGCCGGGCGGTGCGCCCCCAGGACATATTGGTGCTGGTGCGCAGCCGCAGCGGCTTTTCGGCGGCCCTTGTCGCGGCTCTGCACGTTCACGGCGTGCCGGTGGCGGGGGTTGACCGGCTGAAACTCTCCGATCCGCTCGCCGTCGCCGATCTGCTGGCGCTGGCGCGCTTCGCGCTGCAACCCGGCGATGATCTGGTGCTGGCGGCGCTGCTCACCTCGCCGTTCGGCGGACTTGACCATGACCAGCTTTTCGCCCTCGCCGATGGCCGGCGCGGCAGCCTGTGGGACCGGGTGCGCGACAGCGCCGACCCCATGGTAATCGCGGCGCGCGATTGGCTCGGCACCGTGCTGGCCCTCGCCGACTTCGCCGCGCCCTATGAATTCTTCGAAACGATCTTGTCCGGGCCTTTGGGGGCTCGTGCCAAATTGCTGAAACGGCTGGGGGCGGAGGCGCGCGACGCCATCGATGCCGTGCTCGACCAGGCTTTGGCCTTTGAAGCGGCGGCAGCCCCGTCGTTGCAGGGCTTTCTCGCCTGGATCGATGGCGACGAAGTCGAAATCAAGCGCGACCCCGATGCGCCGCTTGCCGCCGTCCGCCTGATGACCGTCCACGGCGCCAAGGGCTTGCAGGCGCCGGTGGTCATCCTCGCCGATACGACGAAAGCGCGCCGGCCGGAACGCGAGGCGCCGCTGTTGATGAGCTTTGACAATGGCCCACAATTGCCGGTGTTCCTGGCCAGCCGCAGCGGCCTCACCGGGCCGCTGGCGGCCGCCATCGAGGAGGCCGATCACCAGGCCGAACGCGAACATTGCCGGCTGCTCTATGTCGCCCTCACCCGCGCCGAAGACCTGATGTTCATCGGCGGCGCGCTGACCGGCAAGGCCAGCGAAGCGCCCGAGGGCAGTTGGTATCATGTTGTCGAAATGGCGTTGCAGGCGCTGGAAGCCGACAGCGTCGCCGCCCCTGGCTGGCAAGGCGAAGCGCTGGACCACCGTCCGCCCTGCGCGCCAGCCGCCCGTATCGACGAACCCGTGACGATTGTGCCGGACGATGCGGCGATCCTCCCGGCCTGGGCCAGCGCGCCGGCCCCCGCCGAAGCCAAACCGCCGCGCCCGCTGTCGCCCTCCGCCATCGCCGTCGATGATGTCAGCGCGCCGCCCGCCGGTGCCGCCGCCCAGGCCGCTGCCCGGCGCGGCGCGGCGCTCCACGCGCTGTTCGAACGCCTGCCCGACATCGCCCCGGATCGCCGCCGCGCCGTCGGCGAGACATGGGTTCTCGCCAGCGCCCCCGACCAGGACGCAGCAGCGCTGGTGGAAACCGTCCTCGCCATCCTCGATGATCCGCATTTCGCTGCGGTCTTTGCGCCCGGCGCCCTCGCCGAAGCGCCGATCGCCGCCCAGGTCGGCGGCGCCGTTATCGCCGGCAGCGTCGATCGCCTGCTCGTCACTGATACCCAGGTCAGCATCATCGATTTCAAGACCGGTCGCCGCGTGCCGGACAGCGCTGATGCCGTCGAACCCTATCACCTCAAGCAGATGGCGGCTTATGCGGCGGCGCTGCGCGTCATTTTTCCCGATCGCATCGTCACCGCTGCGCTGTTGTTCACTACCGGGCCGCGCCTCATTGAACTGCCCGATGACCTGCTGGCGCTTCACAGCCCCGAAGTTATGCTATCGTTGAATCCCGGCGATCCCGCGCCTATCTTGGATCCGGATTGAAACAGGAGCCGATGATGGCCGCAAAACAGATTACCGATGCCTCGTTCCACGCCGATGTGATCAGCAGCGACACCCCGGTGCTTGTCGATTTCTGGGCCGAATGGTGCGGCCCCTGCCGCCAGATCGGTCCGGCGCTGGAAGAAATTAACGCCGAACTCGCCGGCGTCGAGATCGTCAAGCTCAACATCGATGACAATCCCGATGCCCCGACCCGTTACGGCGTGCGCGGCATCCCGACAATGATCCTGTTCAAGAACGGTGAGCCTGTTGCCACCAAGGTCGGTGCCGCGCCGAAGTCCCAGCTGAAAAGCTGGCTGGAAGCCGAACTGGCGTAACCTTATAACCTCTCCCTTCACGGGAGAGGTCGACTCGGCCTCTTGGCCGAGAGGGTGAGGGTGTTTTTCTGTTTCGAAGTCAGGGCACACCGTCACCCGCCGCGCTGGGCCGCGAGTCGCCTCTCCCTCAACCGGGAGAGGACGTTACGCCGCCCGCACGATCTGCCCAGCCCGCGGGAAATGTACGGCGACCGCGCCAACCTGCGGATCATCGCGCCGGATAACCACCTCCACATCGGTCAGTCGCGCCAGCGTCCCCGCCACCTTGTCGGCACCAGGATCTTCGGTCGCCACCGTCACCGCCTGGCCGACGACGAATCCCGATCTCGGATCGACATGCTCGGCCACCACCGGCACGGCATCGCGCGCTGCCGCCAGTGCTTGCTCGCCCGTCATATCGGCCGGCGCACCATGGCCGATCGCCCGCACCCGTGCCTCCCAGGCAACCGCATAGGGAAAGGGTGCCAGGATCGGCGCTGCCGGATCAAAGCGCCGCTGAAACCACAACAGCATATAAACGGCGCAATCGGCATAGCCTGGTGCTGGTCCGGCAAGGAAAGCCCGGCCATCGGCGAGCGCCGCCTCGATGCGCGCCATGGCGGCACCAAATTGTGCCCGATTGTGCGGCGTGCGTGCTTCGAGAATGCCACGGTCAAGGCCGAACAGCGCGGCACGATCAGCCCAGAAAGCATCAGGAATCGCCGCCGCGATCGGCCCCATCGCAGCGCCGACAGCGTGGAAGAACCACGGCCCCACCGCCATGCCGGCGATCATCGCGCCGCCGCGGCCAAGCGGTGCCGGATACAGGCTGGGGCCGGGCAGTGCCTCGATCACCTCGATCGCCGCCGCCGTGTCGCAGTAAATGTCCGCCCCGACCTGCAACACCGGCGTCTTGCGATAGCCACCGGTCAATGGGGTGAGCAGCGGTTTCGGCGCAATATTGGGAATGATGACCGAAGCCCAGGCTGCGCCCTTGATGCCCAGCGCAATGCGCAAAAGCTCGCTGAACGGTGAGGTTTCATAATGATGCAGAATGATCGTCATCGGCCGCTCCCCAAAATCACGGCCGGCCCTAAGACCTGTAATCCGCGTTGATGCTGATGTAGCCATGGGTCAGGTCACACGTCCAGACCCGCGCCCGGCCGGGGCCGATGCCCAGATCAACCCCAATATCGACATCCTGGCCGGCCAGGTGCGCCGCCACCGGGGCTTCGTCATAGCCCGGCACAACCATGCCGCCGGCGGCGACTTCAGTACTGCCGAACCGGATCGACAGGCGATCGCGCTCGGCGGCCTCGCCGGCCTTGCCGACCGCCATCACCACCCGGCCCCAATTGGCATCGCCGCCGGCAATCGCGGTCTTCACCAGCGGCGAATTGGCGATGCTCATGGCGATCACATGCGCGGCGCGGTCATCCTCGGCGCCGGCCACGGTTACCGTGATGAACTTCGTCGCACCTTCGCCGTCACGCACCACCAATTGCGCCAATTGCCGGCACAGATCATCGAGCGCGGCGGCAAAGGCATCGGCGCCGGGGCTGGCCCAACCGCTGATTTCTGAATGGCCGGCGGCGCCGGTGGCAAAGGCCAGCACCGTGTCAGAGGTGGAGGTGTCGCCATCCACCGTGATGCAATTGAAGCTGCCGGCGCTGGCGCGGGCCAGCAGTTCCTGCAGGAACGCCGGCGTCACCACCGCATCGGTGAAGATGAAGCCCAGCATCGTCGCCATGTCCGGCGCGATCATCCCCGATCCCTTGATAATGCCATTCAGCGTCACCCGCGTTTCGCCGATCATCGCAGCGGTCGTCGCCGCCTTGGCAAAGGTATCGGTGGTACCGATGGCGATTGTCGCGGCTTCAAAATCCGCCGTGCCGAGCGCCGCATGGGCCGCCGTCACCCCGGCGACTGCCTTGTCCTGCGGCAAGGGCACGCCGATGACGCCGGTCGAGGCGCAGAATATCGCGTCCGGCGCGCAGCCGAGCAGCGCCGCCGCCACCGCTGTCTGCGCCAGCGCCGCCTCGCGCCCGGTCAGCCCGGTAAAGGCATTGCTGTTGCCAGCATTGACCACCAGCCCGCGTGCCCGGCCACCAGCCAGGCGGGCCCGGCACAGCTCGACCTCGGGCGAGGGGCATTTCGACCGGGTCAATATGCCGGCCACGGCTGTGCCGGGGGCGAGTTCCACCACAGTCACATCGGCGCGGGTCCAGCGCTTGTAGCCGGCGGTGGCCGTGCCGATGCGCACCCCGGCGATAGCGGCAAGGGCAGGGAAGGGGCGGGCGAGCGGGGAACTGGTCATGCCGGGCTTTTGCCCATAGAAACGTGGCCACGCAACGGCCCACCGCGAAAGGCTGGCAACTCCCGCCAGCGGCGTGTAAGGCACTGGCAGTTACTCGCTTTCACGCAAGGGTTACGCCATGGGCTCTTTCAGCCTCGTTCACTGGGCCGTCCTCATCATCATCGTCATGTTGTTGTTCGGCCGCGGCCGGATTTCCGATCTGATGGGTGATTTCGCCAAGGGCATCAACAGCTTCAAAAAAGGCCTCGCCGATGGTGATGCCCCGCCGGCCGCTGCCCCACCGGCGCCGCCGCTGGTCACCAACGCCAGCGCTGTGCCGGCCGCCGACCCCGCCACTACTGACGTGCGCCGCTAGTCCCGGCCCGCCCAAGGGGCCCGCATGTTCGGAATCGATTCGTCGGAACTCGCCGTCATCGCCCTGGTGGCGCTGCTGGTCATCGGCCCCAAGGATCTGCCGCGCGTCATGCGCATGGTCGGCACCTGGGTCGCCAAGGGTCGCGCCATGAGCCGCCACGTCCGCGCCGGCTTCGACACGATGATGCGTGAGGCCGAGCTGGAGGAAATGCAAAAGGCCTGGGCGGCGCAGAATGACGCAATCATGAAGGCGACCACCGTGGCCAACCCGTTTGCCGAAACGCTCACGCTGCCGGCGCAGAACAATGTCGTGCCGCCACCCGGCGATATCGATCACAGCGACACGCCGTGGATGCTGCCGCCGCCCGCCAGCAAAGCGCCGCCCCCGGCAACGCCCGTGGAAGCGCCCGGAAAGCCCGCCCGCAAGCCGCGTAAGCCCGCCGACCCGGCCGCTACCACGCCGCGCCGGCCGCGCAAGACTCCCGAAAAGCCCGAATCCACCCCCGGTTCCGGGGCATGACCGACGACGCCGCCGACATCGACGCCAGCAAGGCGCCACTGCTCGATCATCTCATCGAATTGCGCAGCCGGCTGCTCAAGTCGCTGGTCGCCGTCGCCATCTGCTTCGGCATCGCCTTTTCCCAGGCCGGGCGCATCTTCGGCTTTCTGGTGCAACCTCTGGTCAAGGCATATGGTGCTGGTTCCGAAGGCAAATTGATCTACACCAAGCTTTACGAAGCGTTCTTCGTCGATATCAAGGTCGCCGCCTTTGCCGCAGTCTGCATGGCCTTCCCGATCATCGCCAATCAGCTATGGGCATTTGTTGCCCCCGGCCTTTACCGCCGCGAACGCCGCGCCTTCCTACCCTTCCTGCTGGCGACACCGGTGCTGTTCACGCTGGGCGCCTCGCTGGCCTATTATGTCGTGATGCCGGTGGCGTTCCGGTTTTTCCTGAGTTTTCAGCGTACTGCCTCGGTCAACGGTATCAGCCAGGAAGCCCTGCCAGCGATGGGCGAATATCTCGATCTGGTGATGAACATGATCCTGGGCTTCGGCGTGGCATTCCTGCTGCCGGTGCTGCTGATGCTGCTCGAACGCGCCGGCATCATCACGCGCAAACAACTGCAATCGGGCCGCCGCTATGCCATCGTCGCGGCGTTCGCGGTCGCCGCCGTACTCACGCCGCCCGATGTCTGGTCACAATTCGCCCTCGCCGTGCCGCTGATGCTGCTCTACGAAGTTTCGATCATCGGCATCTGGTTCACCGAACGCCGCCGCGCCCGCGAAGCCGCCGCCGCCGCATAAGGTGTTCCTGCTCCCCCTCTCTGGAAGGGAGGGGGTCCGGGGGGCGGGTCCTTGCAAAGCCCCGCCCCAACCATGCTAGTTCTTTACATCATTGGCGGCCTTGGTCGTGGCCTTGCCAACCGAGCTGACATCCTTGCCGGCACCGGCAACGGTATTGCAAGCGGCGAGGCCCAGGCTGGCGGTGACCAGAACGGCAATCAGCGCAAATTTCGACATGTCAGTCTCCGCAGAAAAAGGGGGGTGCGCCATGCCGATGAGGGCCGACATGGCGCGCGAAACAGCCAGAGCGACGGCAGTTCACGACGCCGCTCCGCTGCTTCATTTGGCCGGCGAAACATATTCGCCGCCCGGTTGCTGTAACGGGCAAGCCCGCTGATGGTTCCGCAAGGCCAAGGGCTTTCCCCAGGCGCCGCCATGCCGCCGGATGTCGTTGTTTGCGGTTGGTCATCAACGGCCGGCAATTGAGCGCGGATTCCAACAGCGCCGCGTGATCCGCCGTCGATCGGTGCGGCGCAGGCGTTCAAAATCCAGGGTCGGTTGGGTTTTGACGG
>JANYCM010000085.1 GCA_025360285.1 Sphingomonadales bacterium | reverse complement strand
GGTGTTGACCCATGGCGCTGACGGTCATCAAAAATGCCGATTTTGTCGTCTGCATGGATGATGCGCGGCAGGAAATTGCGGGCGGGGCGGTAGCGTTTCGGGATGGCGTCATCGAAGCTGTGGGGCCTGGGGCCGCCGTCTGCCTCGATGCGGCCGACACAATCATCGACGCCGCCGGCTGCATCGTTACCCCCGGCCTCGTCAACACGCACCACCATCTGTATCAGTCGCTGACGCGCAGCCTGCCGGGCGCCATCAACGCGCCGTTGTTCGGCTGGCTGAAACGGCTTTACCCCATCTGGGCGCAGTATCGCCCTGAAGATGTGTTTGCCGCGACGCAATTGGGGCTGGCGGAATTGGCGCTGTCGGGCTGCACGCTGACCAGCGATCACCTCTATCTGTTTCCAAACGGCGTGACACTTGATGACAGCATCGCCGCCGCGCAGGGCATAGGCCTGCGCTTTCACGCCACGCGCGGCGCGATGAGCGTCGGCGAAAGCGGCGGCGGCCTGCCCCCCGACAGCCTCGTTGAGGCCGAGCCAGTGATCCTGGCCGACACAATCCGCGTCATCGACCGCTTCCATGATCCGCGCCCCGGTGCCATGCTGCGGATCGGCGTGGCGCCCTGTTCGCCGTTTTCGGTCAGCCAGGGCCTGATGCGCGATGCGGCGCTGCTGGCCCGTGACAAGGGCGTCATGCTGCACACGCATCTGGCGGAAGACGCTGACGATGTGGCGTTTTCGCTGGCAAAATTCGGCTGCCGGCCCGGCCATTATGCCGAAAGCCTGGGCTGGACCGGGCCCGATGTCTGGATGGCGCATTGTGTGCAACTGGATGCCGACGAGATCGCATTGTTCGCCCGCACGCGCACCGGCGTGGCACATTGCCCCTGTTCGAACTGCCGGCTTGGCTCGGGCATCGCGCCCTTGAAGGCGATGTTTGCGCAAGGTGTGCCGCTGGGGCTGGGCGTCGATGGGTCGGCGTCGAATGACAGCGGCAATCTGTTGCTGGAGGCGCGCCAGGCGCTGCTGCTCCAGCGTGCCATCGGCGGCGCCGCGGCCTTTGATCCGCGCGATGCGCTGTTCATCGCGACACGGGGCGGCGCGGAAATGCTCGGCCGCGACGATTGCGGATCGATCGCACCGGGGCAGCGCGCCGACATCGCCATCTGGGACATGGGCGGGCCAAGCTCGCTGGGTGCCTGGGACAAGGTGGCGGCGCTGGTCCTGTGCCCGCCGGCCGCGGCGCGCGATGTCTTTGTCGAGGGCCGCGCCGTCGTGCGCGATGGCAACCTGGTGCAGGCCAGCCGCCACGATATTCTGGCGGCGGCGGATCGATCGCTTGCCCGTCTCAAGGCGCTATTCTGATGCCGCCGGGGAACCGAGAATGAAGCAAAGCCGTCTGCCGTCGGCCGGTGCCGCTGCCTCCGGCCTGATGACCGCCGCACAGGCGCGTGACACCGATTATCTGCCGCCGCTCGCCGTGGCGATTCCGCTGGGGATCCAGCATGTTCTGGCGATGTTCGTCAGCAATCTGACACCGGCGATCATCGTTGCGGGCGCCGCCGGTTTCGGCTTTGGCTCGCCCGATCCGGGCGAGCTCATTTATCTCATCCAGATGTCGATGCTCTTCGCCGGCATCGCTACCTTGTTGCAGACCGTCGGGCTTGGCCCGGTCGGCGCCCGCCTGCCGATCGTCCAGGGCACCAGCTTTGCCTTTCTGCCGGTGATGATCCCGATCGTTGCCGGGCATGGCGTCGCCGCCATGGCAGAACTGACGACGGCGGCACTGATCGGCGGGGTGTTCCATACCGGCCTCAGCATTTTTGTTGGCCGCATCCGCTTCGCCCTGCCGCCGCTGGTGACGGGGCTGGTGGTGCTGATGATCGGGCTGTCGCTGATGCGCATCGGCGTTCAATATGCCGCCGGCGGCGTGCCGGCGATTGGCACCCCGGCCTATGGGGCAGGGACAAGCTGGCTGCTCGCCGGCGTTGTCGTGGTGACAACGTTGGTCCTCAGCTTCTTCGCGCGTGGCATCTGGTCCACGGCGGCCATCCTGCTTGGGCTATTGGCCGGCTATGCTGCGGCGGCAGTGCTGGGGCGGGTGTCGCTGGCGGCGGTCGGTGGTGCCGGCTGGATCATGGTGCCATCGCCGTTCCACTTCGGCTTTGCGCTGTCCGCCTCGGCGATTATCGGCTTTTGCCTGATGGGCTTTGTGTCGGCGATCGAATCTATCGGCGATGTCACGGCGATCTGCGAAGGCACTGCCGGCCGGCCGGCGACCGATCGCGAACTCGTCGGCGCGGTGGCGGCCGATGGCGTGGGCACGGCATTGGCGGCAGCGTTCGGGGCCATGCCCAATACCTCGTTCAGTCAGAATGTCGGGCTGATCGCCATCACCGGGGTGATGAGCCGGCATATCGTCACCATTGGCGCTGTGTTCCTCATCGTCTGCGGCCTTGCGCCCAAGATCGGCGCGGTGATCACCACGATTCCCATCGAAGTGCTGGGCGGCGGCGTCATTGTGATGTTCGGCATGGTGGCGTCGGCGGCGGTGTCGATGCTGGCAGGGGTCGCCTGGACGCAGCGCAACATGCTGATCTTCGGCCTGGCGCTGTCGGTCAGCCTGGGCTTGCAACTCGAACCCGGCGCGGTGGCGCATCTGCCCGAAACACTGCGGATGATGGCGACATCGGGGGTGCTGCCAGCAGCGGTGATCGCCGTGGTGCTCAATTTGGTTGTGCCGGGGCGCGAGCGGTAGCGTTGCGCCGCAAGCTGTTGTTCGACCATTTGGCGCAAAAAAATCAATTGTGCGGGCGGACTGATGCCGGATGGCCGTGCGTTTGGAGTGACATGGGCAATCTCCCACCCCGTCATTCCAGTCTACGCTGAAATGACGGGTGTTTGGTTCAAAACTTGAAGCGAAAGCCCTTGGCGATCGCATAGGCGCAAGCGATCCCGAGCAAGACCCCGATCGCCGCGTGCAACGGCGACGCGCGGACATTGTCCGCTCCACCCACGCCGCGCCGTATGCCGGTGATCATCGGGGTGATCAGATTGGTGCGTTTGCGGACCAGGTAGAACAGGATCGCCAGCAGGTGCAGGGCGCTGATGGCGAGCACCAGATTGAAGACGAAATGGTGGAGTTTGGCGGCGCTGCGGCCTTGATCGAAGCTGACGAAATCGGCGAGCGGCCCTGATTCAAGGCCATCGGTATCGACGGCGAACAGTCCGGCGGTGACCATGACGATGAGGATCGCCAGCATCAGCAGCACGCTCCAGCCGCCGGCGGGGTTGTGGCCTGGAGCAGGGTCAGTGGCTTTTTGACCGAGGGTGCGGAGATAGGCCAGCACCGCGCTTGGCCCGCGCACGAATTGGACAAAGCGCGCCGTGCGGCCGCCGAATACACCCCAATAGAGGCGGAACACCAGCAGCGCGACGATGGCATAGCCCGATCGGCGGTGCCAATCCATCTGGTGATGGTCGCCCGTCCACCATGAGGCGGCGAGCATCGCGACAAGCCCCCAGTGAAAAAGCCGGGTCGGCAGGTCCCAGACGCGGACGGTCGCGGTATCGGCGGCGGGTTCAGCCGGCGGCATGGCGGGTCGCGGTAGGGAAAAAGCGGGTCATCGGCGGGTCGGCACCGGATTATCGTGCCGCGTCACCGCTGTCGAGCCGCCGTGACCACCAAGGCGCCCGCGCCGGGAAAGCTGGCGAGGAAGGCCGCCTTGACCTCGGTCAGCCCGTCGATCGCCAGCGCGGCGGCGGTGAAGCCGTGTTTTTCCTTGATGTCGGTACGGACACCATGCGCCGCCAGCAATTGCAGCATCGGCGCCAGATCGGGCTGGATGCCGCCATTGACCAGGAGATGCAGTGGAGTCGCGCCGACGCCATTGGTGACATTGGCGTCGGGTGCCAGGCTGAGCGCCAGGGCGAGCGCGGCCACATTGCGACCCTTGGCGGCGGCGAGGACGACATTGGTGCCGTCGGCGGCGACGAAATGCGGGTCGGCGCCCGCCGCGAGCAGCAATTGCATGGCCGCCGCATGGCCATGGGCGGCGGCGAGCAGCAGCGGCGGAGTTGGCGGCACGATCGCCGGCGGCATCCCGAAATTCGCCTCAGTCACCCAGGTGATGCGCGACGGCCCGGTGAGCGCGTTGGGGTCGGCACCCCTGGCCAGTAGCAGGCGTACCAGGGCCGCATCGCCGGCCTCGGCGGCGGCATGAAGCAATTGTTGCCCGGTGCGGTCGCGTTCGGTCACATCGGCCCCGCGGGCCACTAGCAAAGCGGCGGCGGCGTAATTCTTCTGGTAGATGGCAAGCTGTGCCGCGCTGGTGTCTTCCGGCCCGCGCCAGGCGGGGTTGGCGCCCTCGGCGAGCAGGGCTTCGGTCGCCCGCAGCACGCCGCTCTTGATGGCGAAGGCCAGCGGGGTGAAACCGCCCTTCGACGCTTTGTTCACATCGGCTCCGGCCTTCAGCAACAGTGCCATCGCTTCGGTGCGCCCCGACGCCGCAGCCCACATCAGCGGCGTCTGGCCACGGCTGTCGGGCGTATCGGCTGCCGCACCGGCGGCGAGCATCGCGGCGACGGCGCTCGCCGGGCCGAAGCGGGCGCAGATGTGCAGTGGCGTGCTGCCATCGGGGGCGGCGGCGCGGCCATCGGCACCGGCGGCGAGCAATTGCGTGACGATGCCGGGGTCGCCCAATTCGCAGGCCAGCCCCAGCGGGGTAACGCCATCCGCATCGGCGCTGTTTGGTAACGCGCCTTTCGCCAACAGCAATGCTGTCAAGGCGGGGTTCTGCGTATTGACCGCCACCGCGAGCGGGGAAGCGCCAAATGCCAGCCGGGCATTGGGGTCAGCATTGTGTGCCAGCGCGGCGGTCGCTGCCACCCCATCATTGGCGCGGATAGCGGCGGCCAGCGGCCCGGCATCACTCGCCGGGCGCGCCAGTGCTGGCGCGGCGATGACCAGCGCCAGCAACCCGATGAAGTGGCGATCAGCCATAGGCGAGTTCGGTCAGTGGCCCCGTGCTGTCCCCGAACGTCGGGGCCGGCACATCCAGCACATGCAGCGCGGCGAGCAACAGGTTGGACATCGTCGTGCCCTTGGCGACATCGATATGGCGATCGCCCTTGACCAGCCCGCCGGCGACGATGACCGGCAAATCCATGTGATCATGGACGTTCGGGTCGCCGAAGGCCGAACCGCGCAGCACCAAAGTGCGATCCAGCAGGGTGGCGTCGCCATCCTTCACCGCCTGCATCCGCGCCAGGAAATAGGCGAAATAGTCCATATGATGGCGGTTGATCCGCGCCAGCTTGGTCATCTTGTCGGGATTGTTGCCATGGTGACTGAGCATATGGTGCGAATCCGCCACGCCGATTTCGGGATAGGTGCGGTTGCTGATCTCGCGCCCCAGCATCAGGCTGCCGACGCGGGTGATATCGGCCTGCATTGCCAGCACCTGCAGATCGATCATCAGCCGGACATGGGCGTCGAAACTGTCGGGGATGCCGGCGGGGCGTTCCAGGCCACCGCTGTCGGCAGCGCTGCTCACCATGGCCTTCTGGATGCGCTTTTCGATATCGCGGGTGGCCTCCAGATATTCATCGAGCTTGTGGCGGTCCGCGGCACCAAGCTGGCCTGACAGGCGGGCGGTATCATCACGGACAAAATCCAGGATGCTCGCCTGGCGCCGCAATTGTGCCTGGCGGCTGGCCTCATCAAGGGCATCGCCATCGCCGAACAGCCGTTCAAAGACATCGCGTGGGTTGGCGGTGACCGGCAGCGGCACGGTGGGGTTGGCCCAGGAAATCCCGTTGGTATAGGCGCAGCTATAGCCGATATCGCAGCTTCCGAGCAGGCTCGCCTGGTCGATACCGAGTTCGAGCGAGGACAGCGGTGTCGCCTCGCCGATATGCCGGGCATAGACCTGATCGACCGATACGCCGCAGCGGATATCACTGCCTTCGGTCTGGCGGACATGGGTGCCGGTGAGGAAGGCCGGGCAGGAGCGGCCATGGCCGGCGGGGCGATCGCCCATGGCGGCGGCCATCGGATGGCCAAGCCCGGAGATGACGCTGATCTGCGATTTGAACGGCGCCAGCGGTTCCAGCGTAGAGGGCAGGACGAGGCCGACGCCGGTGCTGGCAGGCCGGAAATTGTCCATCATCATGCCATTGGGGGTGTAAAACACCTGCAACCGCTTGGGCCGCGATGCGATATCGGCGGCGCGCGCCGCAGGCATCATCGCTTCCAGGAAGGGCAGGGCGAGCATCGTGCCCAGCCCGCGGAGCAGGGTGCGGCGGGGCAGCGGCTGGCGCAAAATCCTCATTTCGCCGGCACCTTTCTGAGCGTGAAGCCGTCGCTGGCGGCGATGCCCTTGATGATGGTCTGGATGCGATAATCATCGGTGGCGGCGGCACTGGCAATGGTCCGCACCGCCGGCATGTCATTGGCGCCGAGGCCGCGGCCCAGCGCATAAGTCATCAGCCGTTCGGTAAAGGCGCGCGTGAAAGCGTCCTTCCGTTCCAGCAATATATGCTGCAACCCGGCCATGCCGGTGAAGCGCGTGCCATCGGGCAGCACTGCCGAGGGATCGATCACCTGGCCGGCATCCTTCTGCCGCAAGCCGCCCACCGCATCGAAGCGTTCCAGCGCAAAGCCCAAGGGGTCCATGCGGACATGGCACGAGGCGCAGGCCGGGCTGGCGCGGTGCAGTTCAAGCTGTTCACGCGCCGTCAGCAGCCGGCCATCATGGCTTTCCTGCAGGGCCGGCACGTCGGCAGGCGGCGGCGGTGGCGGCGCGGCCAGCATATTGTCGAGGATCCATTTGCCGCGCTTCACCACCGAGGTGCGGTTGCCATAGGAGGTGACGGTCAGGATGCTGGCCTGGCCTAGCAGCCCGCCGCGCTGCCATGCCGGATCCAGCGCGACCTTGCGGAAGGCCGTGCCATTCACCCCGGCGATGCCATAATGTTCGGCAAGGCGCTGGTTGAGGAAGGTGTAATCGGCGACAATGAAATCGAGGACGCTGCGGTTGGCGCGGACCATGTACGTAAAGAACATCTCGGTCTCGCGCGCCATGGCGCTGCGCAGGCGGGTATCGAATTGCGGGAAGATGGCGATGTCGGGGCGTTGCTGGTCAAGGTTGCGCAAGTAAAGCCATTGCCCGGCGAAATTGCGGGTCAGCGCTTCGGCCCTGGGATCGGCGATCATGCGGGTGATCTGGGCATCGAGCACGCCCGGCTTGCTCAACTGGCGGTGTTCGGCGAGGCGCAGCAGGGTTTCGTCGGGAATGCTGCTCCACAGGAACAGCGACAGGCGCGAGGCCAGTTCGAGGTCGCTGATGCGGTGGACGCTGCCCGGCGCACTACCCGCCGGGTCCTGTTCGACAAGGAACAGGAAATGCGGCGAGACGAGGATGGCTTCGACCGCCGCCTCGATGCCGTGATCGAAATCGCTGCCCTGGCGCGCGGCGGTGTAGAGGCGCAGCAGCGGGTCCAGATCGGCCCCGGTGACCGGGCGGCGATAGGCCTGGCGGGCCAGCGAGGCGATGATGCGCCGGGCGCAGGGCAATTCCGCCGACGGGCGCGCGGGGGCGCACAGGAAGATCCGCCGGCGGCTCGGCGTGTCGCCACTGCCAGCCGGATCATAGGGGCCGGCGACATCGATCTGGAGGACGTCGCGCGGGAAATTGGTCTGCGAAAAGCGCGGCGACATGCGGTACGACGGCACCGCGATCTGCTGCACCCTGGCGCCATCGACCGAGACATCGAGCGGCAGCATCTTGGGCGGTTCGGTCGGCAACGGCACAACGTCCAGGGTGTTGCGCAGCGTCTGGATCGTTTCGTCCGGTGCGATCGACCGGTGGAACGACAGGCCGATGCGGTGCGACCCGGCGGTCAGCGGCACCCGCACGCTGACCCGGTCTTCGGGCTGGCGATCGGTTTCATTATTGGTGTTGGCGTTGAGCCAGCCGGCGATTTCGTAAACGCCGTCATACCGGGCATAATAAGTGACGGTGCCGCCGCCGCGTGACCCCAGGGGCAGGTCGTCGCTGGCGCGTTCATTATAGGCCGGGCGGCCGCTGTTCATCACCGACCCGTCCTTGGGGACTTCGTAGGAGGTGACAAAGGCCCGGCGCGAGGTCTGGCCGGTCGCCAACCGCCCGATCTTGCCGGCCACCGCGACATAGCGATCCATCAGCGTCGGCGAAACGCTCAGCACGTCGGCGATATTGTCGAAGCCATAGCCGGAATTGTCGGGCGGCAGATCGCGGGCCATATCGACCTTCAGTGCCAGCAGGTCCCGCACCGCATTGGCATATTCGGCACGGTTGAGCCGGCGCAGCGTGGCCCGGCCTGGGTCGGGATGCGCCGCCGCATAGCCATCGAGCGATTGCTGCAGGGTCTGCACAAAAGCGCTGCGCAGCGCCGCATCGGGCCGACGCCGGCCGAGCGGCGGCATTTCGCCATCCCCGGTGCGGCGCAGGATTTTTTCCCAGGCCTCGGCACGGTCACCCCGCGCCAGGTCGCCACCGCGCAGGTCAGCGACCGAAAAATTGGCCACCTTGTCGACATCATTGTGGCAACTGGCGCAATAGGTATCGAGCATTGCCGGCGGGCTGTTCTGCGCCTGTTGCCAGGCCGGGGCCGGCAATTGGGCGCGGCTGCCCTGCGGCAAAACGCCAAGCGCCGCGCCGATGATGGCGACGATGATGGCAGGGCCGCCCAGCACGATCGCGCTGCTGCCAATTCCAAGGCGCCGCGTCATGTCATCCGATCCCTGTGCCCCATGCGGCAACCTGCTGCCAAAACATATCGTGCAGTGCAACATGGGTTTATGGCGGCGGGGGCGCACGGTCCATTGCCGTTTCCGTGACGGGCATAACGAAAAAACAGCGCGCTATCCGGCTGGGTCCGCCGCGCTATGCTGGGTTTTCGAAACGGGGGACAGACATGCGGTTGGCGGCGATGGTGATGGGCGTGGCTTTGCTGGCCACGCCGGCGGCGGCGAGAGCCCCGGCTACGCCCGAAGCCCGCACGGCGACGGCGCTTGACCGGATCGCCGACAGCCCGCCGCGGCTGCGGATGTTCCTGCAGGCGATGCCTAAGGGGGCAGACCTGCACAATCACGGCGGCGGGGCGATCTATGCCGAAGATTGGCTGCGCTGGGCAGCGGCGGGCGGGCTGTGCGTTGCGACGGACAGCGATCGCATCATCGCGCCGCCGTGCGATGCCGCGAACCGGCTGCCGGCTGCCGGGCTGGAACGCGATTATCCGCAGTACAGCCGGATGATCGATGGCCTGTCCACCCGCGGGTTCGAGGCCGGAACCGGCGACCCGAAGGTGTCGGGCTATGATCGTTTCTTTGCGACCTTTGAACGCTTTGGCGCGGCCTGGGCCGGCAATGAGGGCAAGGGACTGGCGGCGACGCGGCAACAGGCCGCCGCCGACCATGTGGCCTACCTCGAACTCGGCACCGGGGCGCGGCAGGCGGCCGATGTGATGGCGCGGGTGGCCAGCCCTGGCCCGGAGGATTTCGATACGCTGCTGTCGCGGGTGACGCCGGCGCTGGCCGAAGCTGTGGCGACTGCGCGGCGCGACTATGATCGCTTCGAGGCGGAGGCCGATGTTATCGATGGCTGCAAGGGGCCGTCGCCGACGCCGGCCTGCGCCGTCACAACCCGCTATCTTTACACCGCCATCCGTACCGTGCCGCCGGCGCAGGTATTCGCGCAACTGGCGCTGGGTTTTGCGCTGGTGGAAGCCGATCCGCGTTTTGTCGGGGTCAATATCGCGGCGCCCGAACATGATCCGGTGGCGGTACGGGACTATGCCCTGCACATGCGGATGATCGCCTGGCTGAAGGTGCGGCATCCCGGCGTCGCCCTGTCACTGCATGCCGGCGAATTGACCCTCGGCCTTGTGCCACCGCGAGACCTGGCGTTCCATATTCGCGACGCCGTGCAAGTGGCGGGCGCCCGGCGGATCGGCCATGGCATTGATATTTCTTATGAAACAGACGCCGCCGCCCTGTTGAAGCAAATGGCGCGCGATCATGTCGCGGTGGAGATCAATCTGACCAGCAATGCCGTCATCCTGGGGGTGAAGGGCCGGGCGCATCCGCTGTCGCTGTACCGCGAGGTCGGGGTGCCGGTGGTGCTGTCCACCGATGACGAAGGTGTGTCGCGCAGTGACATGACCAATGAATATGTCCGCGCCGTCACCGAACAGGGCCTGCGCTATGCCGATCTCAAGCAGATCGTCCGGGATGGCTTGCACTACAGCTTCCTGCCCGGCGCCAGCCTGTGGCAGGGCCGGGCAGGGGGCGCGAAGGTGGCGGCGTGCGCGAACGCGGTAGCCCCGGCCTGCACGGCGTTTCTGGCGGGCAGTGCGAAGGCGGCGCTACAGGCGCGGCTGGAGCTTGATCTGGCGGCGTTTGAACGGGCGCATTGAAGGGGCTTGTTGCGGGGCCGCAACACCGGCTAGCGTTGCCCAATGAAACTTGCCCTTATCGCCCTGTCGCTTGTCGCCGTGCCGGCAGCTGCCGACACCGCCTTCACCCATGCCAATGGCTATACGATCGACGCCAACGGGCAGATCGTGCGCTTCGGCACGCTGGTGGTGGACAAGACCGGCCATGTGAAGGCGACGCTGGCCGAAGGCGCGCGGTTGCCCAAGGCAAAGCGCGTCGATGTTCACGGCCAGACGTTGCTGCCGGGGCTGATCGATGCGCATGGCCATGTCATGTCGCTGGGCCAGCGGGCGCTGGCGGTTGACCTGACCGACACCCCGAATCTGGCGGCGGCGCTGGCCACCATCAAGGCCAAGGCGCGGCCGGGGGCGGCCTGGGTGCAGGGCGGCGGCTGGAACCAGGAGGTGTGGCAATTGGGGCGCTTTCCGACCGCCGCGGAACTTGACGCGGTGGTCAGTGATCGCCCGGCCTGGCTGGTGCGCATCGATGGCCATGCCGGCTGGGCCAACAGCCGGGCGCTGGCGCTGGCCGGCATCACCGCGGCCACCCCCGATCCCGCCGGCGGCCGCATCGAACGCGATGCCAGCGGGGCGCCGACCGGCGTGCTGGTGGATGGTGCCATGAAGCTGCTGACCGTCAAGATCCCGCCGCCGACACCCGAGGAGGATGACGAGGCGCTGGCCAAGGCGCTGGCGATCATGGCGTCGGTGGGGCTGACGGGCGCGCATGATGCCGGCATCGACAAGGCGCGCTGGGACCAATATCGCCGCTTTGCCGCCACTGGCCGGTTGACGGCGCGCATCTATGCCATGGCCTATGGGCCGAAGAACCTTGCCGATATCGCGCCGGGCGGCCCGATTGGCTGGCAGCATGACGACCGGCTGGCGATGATGGCGATGAAGTTGCAGGCCGATGGCGCGCTGGGCAGCCGCGGCGCCTGGATGCGCGCCGCCTATAGCGACAAGCCGGGCGAGACGGGTTTGCCGTTTTACCCGGAAGGCGATCTGCGCAGCATGATGCTGGTGGCGTCGGCCAAGGGTTTCCAGGTCAATGTCCATGCCATTGGTGATGCCGCCAATGGCGCGGTGCTCGGCGGGTTTGCCGCCATTCCGGAAAGCCAGCGCCGGCTGCTGCGCCACCGCGACGAACATGCCCAGATCGTCTCGCCCGACGACCTGCCGCGCTTTGCCCGGCTGGGCATCATCGCGTCGGTGCAGCCAACCCATGCGACATCGGACAAGGGCATGGCGGAAGCGCGTGTGGGTGAGGCGCGGTTGGCCGGCGGCTATGCCTGGAAAAGCCTGATCGACAGCGGCGCCCGCATCGCCGGCGGATCGGACTTTCCCGTCGAACCGCCCAACCCCTTTTATGGCCTGCACGCCGCCATCACCCGCCAGTCCCGCGATGGCCTGCCACCCGGCGGCTGGCGCATGGCCGAGGCGATGACCTTGCCGCAAGCCTTTGCCGCCTTCACCACCGGCGCCGCCTGGGCCGGCCATGCCGAAACCAAGGTCGGCACCCTGACGCCGGGCAAATGGGCGGATTTCATTCTTGTGGACCGCGACCCGTTCGCGGCGCCGGCGGCGACCTTGTGGCAGACGCAGGTGGCGGAAACCTGGCTGGCCGGGAAACGCGTGTTCAAGCGGGCGGGGTAGCGGCCTTACCCGGCCGCGAGCACATGGTCGGCGACAAACATGTTGCCGCGGCGTTCGGCGGCGAAGGTCGACATAGGGCCATGGCCGGGGACAAAGGCGGTATCGCCGCCCAAGGGCCATAGCTTGGTGGTGATGGCGCGGATAAGATCGCCATGGTTGCCGCGCGGGAAATCCGTGCGGCCGATGGAGCCCTGGAACAGCACATCGCCGACGATGGCCAAGTTGGATGGCGCGTGGTGGAAGACGATATGGCCCGGCGTATGGCCGGGGCAGTGATAGACTTGCAGCACTAGGTCACCCACCGTCACCTCATCGCCATCGAACAGCCAGCGATCGGGGGTGAAGGCGGTGGCGCCGGGGATGCCATATTGGGCACCGGTGGCGGGCGCCATGTCGATCCAGAATTTGTCATCGGGGTGGGGGCCTTCGATCGGCACGCCCAGCCGCGCGGCGAGTACGCCGGTCAGCCCGCAGTGATCGATATGGCCATGGGTGACGAGCAGCTTTTCAATGGTGACGCCATGTTCGGCGGCCACACCGAGCAGGCGATCAAGATCACCACCCGGATCGGTGAAGGCACCGCGCATGGTTTTCGTGCACCAAATCAGGGTGCAATTCTGTTGCAGGGCGGTGACCGGCACGATGACGGCTTGCAAGGGTGGCTTTTCTGGCATGCGTCATATGTGGCGATTGCCGACTGGCAAGGCAAGCGAGGCTTTGCCGGTCCCGGCCGAAGGCGTCGAAAAACGGGCGATTGTAAAATTTTCTTACAGTTTTCCCGAAACTATTCTGTAATATTTCGTATAAGTTTGATCGGATTTTGGAAGTCCTTGAAAAAGTAATCACTTAAAAAATTGTTTGATTTCAATTACCTGTCACAATTTTTTGCATTTTGCACTGATATTGGGCGGGGGGTGCGTGCAGCCGGGCATGGCAGGCGCGACGCTGCCCTTCAGCCTTCCGTCGACCGGATTGCGGTGATCCCGTCCAATTGGAGTAACGGCAAAATGATCAGGAAAATAATATTGGGGTTCTCTGCCGTGGTCGGCTTGGCCGGTCCGGCGCAGGCGGTTGAACTGGTCACCAATGGCGGCGTTGAATCGACGACGAATGGCTCGGGTCGGCTCGATTTCAACACTGATGTCACTGGCTGGTCGTCGCCTGCCGTCAAGGGCCAATTTTCGTACAATTTTGTCCTGAGCCCGAGCGAATTCACCTCCGGCGTCACCAGCCAATATGGCGCGCTCAGCTTCTGGGAAACCAGCAATGGCGGGCCTGACAGCTTCGTCGCCAGCTCGACGGCTGGCAATTTCGTCGCCGCCGACGGCGGTTATGCGCCGCCCACGCTGCCGATCATTCAGACCCTGTCGGGCCTGGTTGTCGGCCACAAATACGCCGTGTCGTTCGATTGGGCCGCAGCGCAGCAAGCCGGCTTCAACGGTGCCACCAACGAAGGTTGGACGGTGAGCCTGGGCGGCCAGTCGATCGCGACGTCGATCTACAGCAATCCGAACCATGGTTTTTCGGGCTGGTTCCATGAAAAGTTCGTTTTTACCTTCGATGGCCCCAACAGCGTCCTTTCGTTCCTCGCCAATGGCACGCCCGAAGGTGTTCCGCCGTTCTCGCTGCTCGACAGCGTTTCGGCGAGCGCCGTGCCGGAGTCCGCGACCTGGACGATGGTGATCGCCGGCTTTGGCCTGGTTGGCGTCGCGGCACGTCGCCGTCGCTGCGTTACCGCTTGACCCTATCATAGCAGGCGACATCAGCCGGCCCGGGGCAACCCCGGGCCGGCTTTTTTGCTAAACGGCGATCGTGCCTTCTGCTTGTTGCGAATTGAAACGCCGCCTGCACCCTGCGAAATACGAATTGCAATTGGCAATGCCTGATGACGCTAAGCCGGCTGGATTGGCAGGGCCGCCAGCAGATGCCCGACTTTTGAACTTTGGCACGAACCTTGCTGAATGATGAACAGGAGAACGAACGAATGAACGATCGGTACACGGACTGCCCGCCTTGCAAAGGGCAGTGACAGTCCACCGACCAAAAGCCGTTCGGATCTTCGGATATCAGCACGGGAATATGATCATGAAGACGATGCTTTTGAGCGCCATCGCGCTCTTTGCCGCCGCCAGCGCCGGATCGGCCCAGGCGACCAATTTGGTCACCAACGGTGGCTTTGAATCGACCACAAATGGCCCGGGCCATATGTATTATGGTTACACCGATGCGACAGGCTGGAACAGCAATAATGGCTATAACTTCATCTTCGCGCCCGGCACGGCCGATACCAGCGGTTCATACACCCCCGAATATAATGGTTATATCAGCTTCTGGGGCAGCAATAACGGCGGCCCCGATGTCATCCCGGCGAGCAGCCCGGACGGCGGCAATTTCCTGGGGATGGACGGTGCCTATCAGGTTGAACCGATGCAGCAGACGCTGACGGGCCTGACCGTCGGCAAGAAATACAATGTCGGCTTCTATTGGGCCGCCGCCCAGCAGACCGGTTACAACGGTGCCACCACGGAAGCCTTCAAGGTCAGCCTTGGCGCCGAAAACTACACCACGCCGATCTACAGCAACCCCAGCCATGGCTTCAGCGGCTGGATGCACCAAAGCTTCACCTTCACCGCCGTCAATACCAGCGACGTGCTCAGCTTCCTGGCAATCGGCACACCCGATGGCCTGCCGCCATTCTCGCTGCTTGATGGCATCACGGCTTCGGCAGTTCCCGAACCCGCCAGCTGGGCGATGTTGATCGCCGGTTTCGGCCTGGTGGGCGCCGCCGCGCGTCGCCGCGCCGCCGTCGCCGCCTGACGCCGTCTCTGGTGCATGAAACAGGCCGGCCCAGAGCAATCTGGGCCGGCTTTTTCATGGCCGCGGCGCCGGTTTTGACGTTTTGCGAAACGCGACGCCGTCTGCAATTTGCAACGCCAAAATTGCAGGCTGCACATGGATTAATACCGAGCGCGCCGTGGCGCTTGCATTAACGCCAGATTTACGCCCGGCCGGTTTGGCATGATCCTTGCTTGAATATGAACGGGTGAACGATCGGTTCGCTCTCTGCCGCTCCACCGTTCAGGGCGCCGGATTACCGATCAAGTGATTTTCTATCATCAATCACAGGGGATGTGACCATCATGAAGACGATGCTTTTAGGCGCCATTGCGCTCGCCGCCGCCACCAGCGCTGGCGCCGCGCCGCTGCCGCTGGTCAATGGCGGCTTTGAAATGACCACGCTCGATCAGTCGTCAGAATTTGGCGATCGCTATTCGCAGCAGCAGGTTACCGGTTGGCAGACGAGCGGCTATAATTGGGTATTCAAGCCCGGCGAAGCCGACACCGTTGGCGGTGATGGCGAATATGGCTTCCTGTCGCTCTGGGGACCGGGCAGCGGCGTCGCTAATGGCATGCCGGCTGCCAGCCCGCTGGGTGGCAACTACATTGCCGCCGATGGCGCTTTTACGACCGCGGCCATCTATCAGCAGCTTTCGGGCCTGACTGTTGGCCAGAAATATGCCGTCAAATTCGCTTACGCCGGTGCTCAGCAGAACGGCTTTAGCGGCCCGACCACCGATCAATGGGCGGTCAATCTGGGCACCACCATTCCGACCGACGGCGAGCGCCGTAACAATTTCAATTTCGCCCCGTCGGTGCAGTTGACGCCGGTGCTCAGCCTGGCCAACCATGGTTTTTCGGGCTGGCAGACCGCCAAGATGGTGTTCACCGCCCAGTCGTCGAATGATATCCTGTCGTTCCTCGCCGTCGGAACGCCGGACGGCCAGCCGCCCTTCGCGCTGCTTGATGGCGTATCGGTTTCCGCCGTGCCGGAACCCGCCAGCTGGGCGATGCTGATTGCCGGTTTCGGCCTCGTCGGCTTTGCTTCGCGCCGCCGCAACAATATAGTGGCTGCCTGATACCAGGATGATCGGGGC
>JANYCM010000067.1 GCA_025360285.1 Sphingomonadales bacterium | reverse complement strand
CGATCCGGCTGTCGCCGCCGAAACCCGCGCCGTCACCGGCTGGGCGCTCGATCAGATCCTCGTCATGCTCCACCCGGTCATGCCGTTCCTGACCGAGGAATTGTGGCACAAACTGGGGACGCGGGCGCATGACCTGATCGTTGCCGAATGGGTGCCGGCCGACCTGCCGGTCGATGCGGCGGCGGGTGCCGATATCGAATGGCTGATCGGGCTGGTTTCCGAAGTCCGCTCGGCCCGGACCGAGCTGAATGTGCCGCCGGGGGCCAAGCTCGGCTACAGCGTTGAAGGCGCCGGCGCCGACACGCTGGCGCGGCTCGCCGCCAATGCCGCCGCCATTGAACGGCTGGCGCGCATCGTGCCGGGTGAGGCCGCCGTCGCCGGCGGCCGGCTGCAACTCGTCCATGGCGGGGCGACCTATGCCCTGCCGCTGGCCGGCATCATCGACCTTGCCGCCGAACGCGCTCGGCTGGAAAAGGCCCGCACCAATGTGGTGAAGGAACGCGATGCGCTGGCCGGCCGCCTCGCCTCCCCCGGCTTCACCGAAAAGGCCAAGCCGGAAGCGGTGGAAAAGGCGCGCGAGGACCATGCGGCGCGGACGGCGGAGGCGGAACGGCTGAGGGCGGCGCTGGCGCGGCTGGGATGACCAACCTGCTCCCCTCCCGCTTGCGGGAGCGGTCGGGGGTGGGGCGTCGATCCGGGCGTGGGTTCGGCCTGACAAACCAGCTCCCTCCCCGCAGCCGTTAGGCGACGCGAAGCGTCAACGGGGAGGGCGGTTGGTTCGTCCGCTGTGCGAAGAGCGCGCGCGGGCGGCCCTTGCCGCGTCCCCGCTGCTGCCACACACTCAATCCGAAAAAAACCAAGGGGCGCACCAACCAATGCCAAATACCGACGCGCCAATCGCCGCCACCCGCACCACTCACGCCGCCCGCTTCGTGCTGTTCACCATCTTCATCGATGCGATGGGCTTTGGCATCGTCATGCCGGTATTGCCGCGGCTGGTGATGGCGGTGGGGCAGACTGACCTGTCGGGGGCGATCGCGATCGGCGGCTGGATGGCCTTGCTGATGGCCGTCGCGTCCTTCTTTTCGGCGCCGGTGATGGGCAATCTGTCGGACCATTTCGGGCGGCGGCCGGTGCTGTTGCTGGCGCTGGGCGGCATGGCGATCGATTACCTGTTGCTGGCACTCGCGCAGACCCTGCCGCTGCTGTTCATCGGCCGGGCGGTTTCGGGCATCTTCGGCGGCAGCTATGCCCCGGCGCAAGCGGCCATCGCTGATTCGACCGATGCCGGCGACCGGGCGCGCAATTTCGGCTATGTCAGCGCGGCCTTTGGCGTGGGTTTCGTGCTGGGCCCGGCGATCGGCGGCCTGCTTGGCAGCCTGGGCGACCGGGCGCCCTTTTATGCCGCGGCAGCGCTGGCGGGGCTCAACATGCTCTATGGCCTGACGGTGTTTCCCGAAACGCTGGCGGTGGTCAATCGCCGCCGCTTCGACTGGCGGCGGGCCAACCCGCTCGGCGCCCTGCGCGCGGCGCGAGCGGCGCCCGGCATGCTGGCGGTGACCGGCGTGCTGATCCTGTGGCAGATCGCCAGCATGGTCTATCCGCTGACCTGGAGTTACTACGCCATCGCCAAATTCGGCTGGTCCAGCGCCATGATCGGCATCAGCCTGGCGGTTGTCGGCCTGACCATCGCCTTCAGCCAGACGCTGATCACCGGGCCGGCGGTCAAGCGCTTCGGTGAACGCGATGCGGCCACCATAGGGCTGGTGGCGGCCATCAGCGGCTTCATCGCCTATGCCTTTATCGATGCAAGCTGGATGGCCTTTGCGGCAATGGCGGCAATCGCCCTGCAATCACTGGTGCAGCCCAGCCTGATGGCCATGCTGTCCCGCCGTGCCACGCCGGAAACCCAGGGCGAGGTGCAGGGCATCGCGGCAATGGCCATGGGCGTCGGTTCGATCACCGCGCCCTTTGTGCTGGTGCGGCCGCTGGCATATTATACTGGTCCGGCGGCACCGTTCGCCTTCCCCGGCGCGGCATTCGCGGTAGCGGCGGGTTTCGGCGTGGCAGCACTGGTTTGTTTGCGTTGGCTGGGGCGGCCGGATTCGAACCCCCGCCTGCCGCCAAACCCCGCCCGCTGAGAATAAGCGCTGTTGGCTGGGGCGGCAGGATTCGAACCCCCGCCTGCCGCCAAACCCCGCCCGCTGAGAATGAGCGCT
>JANYCM010000045.1 GCA_025360285.1 Sphingomonadales bacterium | reverse complement strand
GGGGGTGATGGTGATGTCCAGCGTCGGCGACAGGCCGATACCGAAATTGGCGGTGCCATAGACGTTGGGCGCCGAAGCAAAGGAAATCGCCGGGAAGAAGGTGGCAAAGCCCAGGATCACGCCACCGGTGAAGGTGGCCGGCGTGGTGGTGATGGTCTGCGCGGCGCCGGCGGCGACATAGGTGGTGGGCCCCTGGCCAAAGCCCGGCGGATCGAAATTGACCAGCGCGGTGGTTGCCATCGCCGGCATGGTGGCAATGGCCATCAGGCCAACCGACGACAGGGCGAATAAGTGTCGCAATTTCATGATTTTGCTCCCTTGTTGATGATGGATGCGCCGGCGCTGCGGCGGGCGGTGCCGATGATGGCGAAGCCGATGGCGAGCAAGGCCCAGCTTGCCGGTTCAGGCACTGGCAGGCTGGTGCCGCTGACCAGGAAATCGGCGTTCCTGCCGCCGGCGGGCGCATAGGCATGGCCGCCATATTGGGTGAAGACCGATGTGCCGCCGACATCGCCGGTGCCGCCGCCGCGAATCCGCATCGGCGCGTCCGCGTAGAAGAAATAGGCGGTGCTGGCGCGCAGCCGGAAAGCCGGGGCAAAGTCCCAACTGCTGCCATTGGCGGGTGCCGAAACCGCCAGCGCGGCGGCGGTGGCCAGCCCGGCCGGCGTGCCGGCAAAGGCATGATCGAACAAATAGCCGGTGCCGGCGGCATAGGGCGCCGGAGTCAGATCATAGAAATTGATGCTGATATCGTTCCACCCGGTTCCGACCGGGGTGGTGAAGGATTGGCCCCAGAAAAACTGATAGCGGCTGCTTGCGGTGCCGCTCCTGTCCTGGACAATGGTGGCGGCGGTGGCCGGAACCGCAGCCATGGCAGCGGCCAAAGCCAGCATGACCTGTAGTGCGCGCTTCAAACTGGCCACCCGATGATCCCCCAACGGCACGCAAGCGCCGACTGCGATTCTGTTAGACCGCGAGGCTGTCAGCGACCTGACAATTGCCTGGGCGCGCAATTTTTTGCGACCTGGGTATCGGTGCAGCGTGTTTGTGACGCGTCGCCGGCGCCAGCATCCGCTTGTCCTGCCGGATTAACTGCCTTACACGACTAGTGCACCTGGTTGGGGAAATCCTATGCGAATGTCGTGTTTTGCCGGTCTTGCCGGTCTGCTGCTGGGCTGCAGCGCCTTGGCGCATCCGGTCGTTCCCGATGCCAGGGCCCCCAAGGGCCGCTTGTCCGATGCGGCGACGCCGCAAGCCTATCGGCTGGATTTCACCATCCTGCCCGAGGCCAAGCGGTTTTCGGGGCGTGACGAGATCGATATCAGCGTCAAGGCGCCGACCCGGTCGCTGTATCTGCACGGCCGCGGGCTGACGGTGTCGCGCGCGGTGGCGCGGGTGGGCGGCAAGGTGATCGCGGCGCGCTTCGTCCAGGTCGATGACACCGGCACGGCGCGGCTGGATTTTGCCGGCACGCTGCCGGCCGGCGCCGCCACTTTGGTGTTCGATTACACCGGCGCCTTTGGCGACGATGCCTCGGGGCTGTTCCACGTCAAGGTCGGCGCGCAATGGTATAGCTGGACGCAGTTTGAAAGCATCGATGCGCGCGCCGCCTTTCCGGGGTTTGACGAACCCGGTTTCAAGACGCCGTTCACCGTTTCGGTCACCACGCACCCCGGCCTGGTCGTTGTCGGCAATGCGCCGCAGCGCGCGGTGACCAAGGTGGCCGGCGGCCTGGAAAAGCACCAATTGGCGGTGACGCGGCCGTTGCCGACCTATCTGGTCGCGGTGGATACCGGGCCGTTCACCCACCAGACCGGCAGCATCGCGCCGACGCCGCAGCGGCCGGTGCCGATGCCCTATGGCGCCGTCGCCACGGCGGCGCAGCGCGGCAAGATGGCCTATGTGATGGCGGAAACGCCGCGCATCGTCGCGCTTCTGGAAAATTATTTCGGCCAGGCGTTTCCGTTTCCCAAGCTTGATCAGATCGGCACACCGATCATGCCCGGCGCGATGGAAAATGCCGGCGCCGATACCTATAACGACAGCATCATTTTCCTCGGCCCCGATGCCACGACCGGCAACAAACAGGCGTTCGGCATGGTCGTCGCGCATGAACTGTCGCACCAATGGTTCGGCGATCTGGTGACGCCGGCGTGGTGGGATGACATCTGGCTGAACGAAAGCTTCGCCAATTGGATGGGCTATCGCATCGGCAATGAATGGCGGCCGGAACTGAATATCGGCGTTGGCGCGCTCGATGAAGGCTTTGGCACGATGAATACCGACGCGCTGGAGGTCGGCCGCCCGATCCACCAGCCGATCACCGAAAATGCCCAGATCGATTCGGCGTTCGATGGCATCACCTATGGCAAGGGCGGCCAGGTCGTGGCGATGATCGCGGCCTATCTGGGGGACGACAAGTTCAAGGCGGGGGTGCGGCTGCATCTGGGCCGCCATGCCTATGGCAATGCCACGTCGGAACAGTTTTTCGAAGCGATTGCCGAAGGCGCGCATGATCCAAAGGTGCTGACCGCGCTGAAATCCTTTGTCGATCAGCCGGGCGTGCCTGTGGTCGATGTGCAGCGCCAGGGCGGCACGATCACCGCGACGCAATCACGCTATGCCTTTCTGGGGTCCACCCCGGCGGCGCAGCAATGGACGATTCCCTTTTGCCTGCGAGTCGATGCGGCGAAGCAATGCGCGCTGCTCGATACGCCGGTGACGGTGCTGGCGGCGCCGGCCGGGGGTGTCATCATGCCCAATGTCGGCGGCACCGGCTATTATCGCTTCAACCTGGCGGCGGCGGATTGGCAAGCCTTGATTGCCGCAGCGCCGTCACTGGCACCGGGCGAGGCGCTGGCCACCACCGACAGCCTGTGGGCGGCGTTCCGCGCTGGCAAGGCACCTGCGGCGTGGCTGATCGCCGAAGCCCGGTCGATGGCGCAGAACCCTGATGCCACGGCCAGCGTCGATGCCGGGGAACGGCTGGCCGGGTGGCGGGCGCGCGGCCTGCTCACGCCGGCGTCGCTGCCGGCCTATCGGGCGCTGATGGCGTCAATCTATACGCCGCGCCTGACGGCGCTGGGCTTCGATCCGGCGCGCGGTGCCTATAAGAACGAAGATCCCGGCCGGCAAAAACTGCGCCAGCAACTGGCCTGGCTGGTCGCCGATGACGTTCGTGATCCGGCGGTGCGGGCGACGCTGACGGCGGCGGCGGGCAAATATCTGGCCGGCGACGAGGCGGCGCTCGACCCCGGCTTCATCGGCGCGGCGCTGACTGTCATCGCCCAGGATGGCGGGCTGCCGGCGGTGCAGATGCTGGTCGGCAAGGCGCTGGCCAGCGAGGACCCGGTCTTCCGGCAAAATGCCCTGGGCGCGGCGGCGGCGAGTGGCCATGCCGATGCCGCGACCTATCTGCTCGATCTCGATGACAAGCGCGAACGCGGCTATGATCGGTTAGGATTGATGTTCGGTGTGGTCCAGACCCCGGAGACGCGTGACCTCGCCACCAACTGGATCATCGCCAATTACGAAAAACTGGCAGCGGGCGCCGGCGGCATTTTCGTCGTCAGCCGCCTGCCGCAGGCCTTCGGCCTGCAATGCGGCGCCGACCAGGCCGACAGGATCGACGCCAAGGTCGGCGCTGCGGTGCGCAAGACCAAGGTCGGGATGCTCAACTATCTGCGGACGCTGGAAAGCATCCGGCATTGCGGCGTGCTGCGCCAGGCCAAGGCGGCGGAAATCGCGGCGGCGTTGACGGGGGCGCAATAGAAAAACCGACTATAAAGGGCCTCCGGCGGCAGTGCCTTTTGCCGCACGCCCCGCGGCGGGATGACAATTACGGCACCGTCCGCCGCCGGATCAGGATGGTGCCATCGCTGCTGCCGACCGCCTGCAGTGCCGCGCCGCCGCTGCCGGTGTCGATGCCCAGGATGGTGACGGTGGGGACGGGGATGTTGAGCGCCGGCGTCGGGACGACATAATCTTCGATGCGGAAGACCTCGGCCGGGGTGGTGCCGGCGCCGCCGCAACTGGTGGCATTGGCGAGGTCGCAGCCGTTGAAGCGGAAGCCGCCGTTTACCGCGCCGCCGTTGAGGCCGGAAATCAGTGCGACATTGGGCCCACTGCGCAGCTCGCCATTGGGCAGGACGAGGCTGCCGGACAGATCGACAGCGCGGGCATTGCTGATTTGCAGCAGCGTGCCGCCGCCGTTCGCCGCGGTGCCGCCGATAAGCAGGCCGACATAGGCGCCGGTGACCGAGGCGGTGTTCTGGCCGACGATCTTGCCGCCGGCATCGACACGGAATTGCGTGGCGACGGCGAACAGCCGGTCATCGGCCGGGCCGGCGACGGCGGGGACGCCGCCCGCCACATCGATGGCATCGGCGGCGGTGGCGCGGATGGCGGTGGCAAAAGCCGAACTGCCGAAGATCACGTCATTGACCGACAGCAGCGTCAGGCTGTTCAGCGCCACGACCTTGCCGAAGCAATTGGCGACCAGCTCGGCGGTGCCGAAACCGCCGCTGACGGTGATGCTGCCGGGCCGCCACAGGCTGTCGGCGGCAAGATCACCGATACGCAGCGTGCCGCCGTTCAGCGTGGGGGTGACGCGGCCGGGGACATCGACGCTGTAACTACGGCCGGCATAGAGGTTGATCACCGGCAGATTGGCGGGATCATAGCTGAAATCGAGGAGAGTCAGAGTGCCGCCGGGGCTGGCCTGGGCCTGATTGCCCTGGCTGCCGGGTATGATGATCTGGCCGGTGGTGCCGGCGTAGAATTCGGCGGCACCGCCGATGCGCAACCGGGCGATTTCGGCGGCGGAGAGCTGGAAGCCCGATCCGCTGCCGCTGCCGCCCAGCGTCATGGCGCCGGGGGTTTCGACGCGCAGCGAGGCGGCGGTGAGGCCGCGGCCGATAGCGAGATCGCCGGCGACGATGGCCAGCGCGGCGGAGCGCCAGTCGCCCAGTGTCACCCGGCCGGTGGCGGCGAGGATGGCGCTGCCGGTGACGGTGGCGGTATCGATGCCGATGCCGCCGGCGGTGGCCGACAGGCCGGCGCGGCCGCCAACCTGCAACAAGCGGATGCTGATGCTGCTGCCGATCAGGGTCGCGTCGCCGGCGGCGATGACGGTGTCGGCGACAATCGGCTCGGCGGGATCGAGGATCAGGTTGCGCCCGGCCTGGAACAGGCTGCCGCTGATGCTGGTGGTGGCGATGACGGTCAGGTCGCGCCCGGCGACGGCGCGGCCGCCGGTGATGACGGGGGCGGTCAGCGACAGGTCACGCACCGCTGACAGGTCGGTATAGGCGATGCTGGTGCCGCTGCTGAGGCTGAGATCGCGGCGCGCCGTGACGGTGCCGAGCGGGGCGAGCGCGCCGGCCACGGCGAGGCGGACATCGGTGCCGGACAGGATGAGGCCGCCGCCCAGGCTGGCGGCCGACAGGTCGAGCGTGCCGCCGGCGCTGGCGCTGGCGAGGCTGGTGGCACCGCTGGCGGCGATGGTGATGGCACCGGGGGCGGATAGCGCGCCGAGGCTGGCGGTGGTGGCGGTGAGGGTGATGTTGGCGCCGTCACCTTCGCTATCACTGCTGCCGCTGGTGGTGATGGCGGCCAGGCTGGTGGCACCGCCGCGCAGCCGCACATCGTCGCCGGCGGTGATGGCGCCAAGGCCGAGGCCGGCGCTGGCGGTGGCGGTGACATCGCGGCCGGCGGTGACCGCGCCCGCGGCGATACTGGCGCCGGTGAGGACAAGGTCACGCGCCGCGCTGACGGCACCGGTGGTCAGGGCGCCGCTGGCGGCCAGGGTCAGGTCCCGCGCCGCCAGATCGCCGGTGGCAAGGTCGCCGCCAGTGGCGGCCAGCGCCAGATCGCGGCCGAGGCTGAGCGTGCCGGTCGTCAGCGACTGCCCGGACAGGCGGACATCGCGCCCGGCGGTGACGGCCCCGGTGGTCAACGCACCGCCGGCGGTGATGGCGAGGTCATTGCCGGCCGTGATGGTGGCAAGACCGACGCCGCCGGATGCGGTTATGCCGATATAGCGGCCGGCGGTCAGGCTGCCGCCCTTGATGCTGGCGGCATTGAGGCTGGTGCTGGTGCCGCTGCTGATTGCGGCAAAGTCCAGGGTGGTGGCGGCGGTGATGCTGGCGCCGGTGCCGGCGGTCCAGCTGGTGCCGCTGGCGCTGCCGCTGCGCGCCGTGATGGTCAGCGCCGTGGCGGCGGTGACGGCGGCGGTGCTCACGCTGGTGCCCGACAGGGTGACGCCGGCGCTGGATTGCACCGGGCCGGTGAGGGCGAGGGCACCGCTGGCGTTGAGGGTGAGATCGCCCGACGCACTGAAGCCGCCGCCGCTGAAGTCCCCGCCGCTGGCGCTGAGGGCGAGGCCGCGGCCCTGGACCAGCGTGCCGGTGGCGAGCGACAGGCCGCTGAGCGCGACATCGCGCCCGGCGGTGACACTGCCGACGGCGAGCGCGGCGCTGGCGGTGGCACGCACATCGGTGGCGGCGGTCAGCGCGGCGGTGGTGATGCTGGTACCGGTCAGGACGATGTTGCTGCCATCGGCCTCGCTGTCGCTGGCCAGCCCGGTGGCGGTGACGCCGGCCAGGGTGAGCGCTGATCCGCTGATCCGCACATCGTCGCCGGCGCTGATGGCGCCGGTGACGGTGATGGGTCCGGTGGCGGTGAAGGTGGCATCGCCGCCGGCCGCGGCGCTGGTGGCGGTAATGCTGTTGCCGGCGAGCACGAGGTCGCGGCTGGCGCTGACGGCGCCGGTGGTCAGCGCGGCGCTGGCAGTGAGGCTGAGGTCGCGCGCTGACAGGCTGCCGGTGGTCAGGTCACCGCCGATGGCGGTGAGGGCGAGGTCGCGGCCGACGCCCAGAGTGCCGAGCGCCAGTGATTGGCCCGACAGGGCAACGTCGCGGCCGGCGCTGATGGTGCCGGTGGTCAGCGCGGCGCTGGCGGTGGCACGCACATCGGCGGCGGCGGTCAGCGCGCCGGTGCTGATGGCGGTGCCCGCGAGCATGATGTTGCTGCCATCGCTCTCACTGTCGCTGCCTGCGCCGGTGGTGGTGACGGCGGCGAGGCTGAGCGCGGTGCCGCTGAGCCGGATATCGTCACCGGCGCGCAGCAGCCCGGTGGCGGCGATGCTGGTGCTGGCGGTGAGGGTCAGGTCAGCGCCAGCGGCGAGGCTGGCCAGGCTGATGCTGCCGGCACTGAGGCTGGCGTTGCGGCCGGCGCTGGCGATGCCGGTCAGGCTGGCAAGGCCCGTGGCGGTCAGGCTGAGGTCCTGGCCGGCGCTGGCGGCGGTGCCGGTGATGCTGCCGCCCGTCAGCGTCAGGTTGCGCACCGCCGACAGTGTGCCAAAGCTCAGCGCGCCGGATGCCGACAGGCCGAGATCGCGCCCGGCGGTGAATTGGCCGCCGCTGCTGAAATCCCCGGCGGTGATGGCGACGGCGATATCGCGCGCCGCGCCGGTGGTGCCGATGGCGAGGCTGGCGGCGATGATTGCCACGTCGCGGCCGGCGTTGATCTGGCCCTGCTGGCTGGCGAGGTTCGCGGCGCCGCTGGCGGTCACGCGGATGTCGGTGGCCGCCGACAGGCTGGCGCTGGTGATGCTGGTGCCGGCAAGGACGATGTTGCTGCCGTCGGCCTCGCTGTCGGTACCAAGGCCGGTGGCGGTGACGGCGGCGAGGTTCAGCGCTGTGCCGCTGATGCGGACATCGTCGCCGGCGCTGATGCTGCCGGTGACGGTGATCGGCCCGGTGGCGGTGAGGCTGGCATCGCCGGCGGCGCTGGCGCTGGTGGCGGTGATGCGGGCACCGGTCAGCACCAGGTCGCGACTGGCGCTGACGGCGCCGGTGATCAGCGCGCCGCTGGCGGCTAGGCTGAGGTCGCGCGCCGACAGACTCCCGGTGGTCAGGTCGCCGCCGGTGGCGGTGAGGGCGAGGTCACGGCCGACGCCCAGGGTGCCGGTGGCCAGCGACAGCCCCGATAGGCGGACATCGCGCCCGGCGGAAACCGTGCCGGTGGCCAGCGCCGCGCTGGCAGTGATGGTGATATCGCTGATGGCGGTGATCGCGGCCGTGGTGATGGCGGTGCCGTTCAGCACGATATTGCTGCCATCGGCTTCGTTGTCGGTGCCCAGCCCGGTGGTGGTGACAGCGGCAAGGCCCATCGCCAGGCCCCCGATGCGGATATCGTCGCCGGCCCTTAGCGCGCCGCTGGCGGTGAGCGCGCCGCTGCCGGCGGCGATGGTCAGGTCGCCAAAGGCCGTCACGCCGGCAAGGCCGAGGCCGTTGGCGGTGAGGCTGACGTTGCGGCCGGCGCTGGCGTTGGCGGTCAGCACGGCGCTGCCGGTCGCGGTGAGGTTGACATCCTGCCCGGCGCTGACGCCGCCGCCGGTGACGTTGCCGGCGATGGTGAGCGTCAGGTCGCGCGCAAGGGCGAGGCTGGTGAAGGTCAAATCCCCGGCGAGGGTGATGATGCTGGCATCGCGGGTGGCCAGAACTTGTCCCTGGCCCTGGCCTTGCGCCTGGTCGGTATAACCGGTCAGGGCGAAGCGCGGGATGCTGGCGGCGCGGATCGTCACGTCGCGGCCGACCGCCAGCGTGCCGAGCAGGCCGAACATGCCGGTGGCCGAAATGCCAAGATCGCGGCGGATGCTGGCGTTGCCCAGCGTGATGGCGCCGGCAGTGGCGGTGATCAGCGCGTCACTGCCGGCACTGATCGATCCTGTCGCAACGCTGCTGCCCGTCATGGTGAGCGCGCCGCCGGCCTGCAACGGCCCGGCGAGGCTTATCGTGCCGCTTGCCGTGAGGGTGAGATCGCCCGCGGCGGTGAACATGTCGCCGCGCAGATCGCCGCCCAGCGCGTTGAGGCTGACGGTACGGCCGAGGACCAGCAGGCCACTGGTAACCGACAGGCCGGTGAGTGACACATCGCGCCCGGCGTTGACTCCGGCGACGGTCAGCGCGGCGCTGGCGGTGGCGCGCACATCGCTGGCGGCGGCGAGACCGTTAGTGGTGATGCCGGCGCCGCTCAGCACGATATTGCTGCCATCGGCTTCGCTGTCGGTGGCAAGGCCGGTGGTGGTGATGCCGGCAAGGCGCAAATTGGTGCCGCTGACCCGCACATCGTCGCCGGCCTTGAGCGCACCACTGGCGGTGACGTCGCCGCCGGTCATCGTCAGGTCGCCGCCCGCCGTAACCCCGACGACGCTGATGCCGGTGGCGGCAACGCTGGCGTTGCGACCGGCGCTGGCATCGCCGGTCAGGACGGCGCTGCCGCTGGCGGTCAGGCTGAAATCCTGGCCGGCGCTGGCGTTCGCGCCGTTGATGTTGCCGGCGATGTTCAGCGCCAGGTCGCGCCCGACGACCAGGCCGGTGAAGGTGAAATCCCCGGCCAGGGTGGTGATGCGGGCGTCGCGGGTGATCAGGGTCTGGCCCTGATCGACATAATTGGCGAGGGTAAGGGCGGTTATGGTGGCGGCGCGGACGGTCACGTCGCGGCCAACCGCCAGCGTGCCGAGCATTGCATCGCCGCGATCGGCCGTGATGGTCACATCGCGGCGGACACTGGCACTGCCCAGGCCGATGCCGCCGCTGGCGGCGGCGAGCGACGCATCGCGGCCGGCGCTGAGGCTGCCCAGGCCGCTGATGCTGGCGACAGCGACGCTGATGTCGCGGGCGGCATCGAGGCTGTTGCCGGTCAGGTCGCCGCCGGTGATGCGGATGTTGCTGCCCAGCAATGGCTCGGCGATTTCGCTGTCGGGGCCCAGCCCGGTGGCGCTGACGGTGCCGAGGATGAGTCTGGCCGCCGACAGGATGACGTCATCGCCGGCGCTGGCGCTGGTCAGGCGCAGGCTGGTGGCGGCGCTGGCGGTAAAGTCGCGGCCGGCGCTGGCGCCGGTGCCGCTGATGCTGCCGCCCGACAGGCTGAGGTCGCGCACCGCCGCCAGGCTGGCGAAGCCCAGTGTGCCCGACGCCGACAACGCCAGGTCGCGGCCGGCATCGAACTGGCCGCCGCCGCTGAAATCCCCGGCGGAGACGGTGATGGCGATGTCCCGCGCCGCGCCGGTGCTGCCGATGGCCAGGCTGGCGGCGGTGACGATGACATCGCGGCCGGCCTTGAACAGGCCCTGCTGGCCGGCCAGATCGGCGGCGCCGCTGGCGGTGATGCGGATGTCGGTGGCGGCATCGATCGAGCCGGTCGTGACCGCGGTGCCAGTGATGATGGTGCTGCCCCCCGGCGTGGCGGCGCTGATGAGGCTGACAAGGCCCTGGCTGTTCAGCACGGCGTCACCGGTGCTGACGGTCAGGCCACCCAGCGTGATGCCGCCGGGGCCGGCGGTCAGTACGGTGGCGAGGCCATCGCCGGCGCTGTTGGCGGTGAGGCTGGCGACGCTGATGGCGCTGCCGCTGAGCAATATTGACCGGTCGGCGTGCAGGCTGGTCGCGGTCACCATGCCGCCGGCGGTGATTTGCAGGCCGGCCTTGCTGTCAAGGCTGGCCAGGCTGGCGGCGCCGCTGGCGCTGATGCTGATGCCGGCGGCGGCGTGCAGATCGGCAGTCGCGGTGACATCGCCGTCGAGGGCGGTGAGGTTGATCTGGTTGACCGGCAGGATGGTGCCGCCATAGCCCTGGTTGGGGCTCGACCAGTCGCCGACGCTGGCAACGCTGACGCTGGTACCGGTGACGCTCAGGTCATGGCCGATGGTGGCGGGGCCAAGGCTGGCCGGGCCCTTCAGAGCGCTGATCCGCAGGTCGTGCGCCACACGGGCCTGGCTGATGGTGGCGGCGCCGCTGTTGGCGGTCAACAGCGCGTCACGCGCCGAATCGAGGTTGGCGATAACCAGGCTGGCGGCATGGATGACGGTATCGCGGCTGCTGGCCAGGCTGGCGGCGGTGACGGTGCCGGCGTCGGCGGTGAGCACGATGTCCTGGCCGGCGCTGGCGCCGCCGACGGCGATATCGCCGCTGTTGGCGGTGATCAGCGCATCAAGCCCGGCGGTGGCGCTGCCGATCCCCAGCGACGATCCGGTGAGAATGATATAGTGCCCGGCGCTGGCGCTGGTCAGGTCGGTGCGGCCAATGGCATCGACAGCCAGGTCATGTCCGGCGCTGAGCGTGCCCAGGCTGGCGGCGCCGCTGACCCCGATGCGCAGGTCAATATTGGCGCCCAGATCGCCGAGATAGGTGAAATCCCCATCGCTGACCGTGATGATGACATTGTCGGCATAGGCCGGATTGCCGCCGGGCGCGCTGCGCCGAAAGCCGGTGCGCCCGGTCAGCGTATCGAGCGTCACCTGGCCGGCGTTGATCGTGGCGGTGCCACTGACCATGATGGTGCCCAGCGCGGCGGTGCCGGCGCTGGCGGTCACGGTCAGGTCGCCCAGCACATCGGCGGTGGAGATGCTGGCGCGGCTGGCGGGGTCCTTGCTGGTGGCGATGACAGTGGCGCTGCCGGGGCCAAAATCGCCGCGCACCGTCAGGCTGTTGATGCTGACGTTGCTGCCGCGGATATCGGCAAACTGGCTGACCTCGACAGTGCCGAGGCTGATGTCACCGGTGGCGCTGATCGTCAGGTCCCCGCCGGGCGTCAGGTCATTGGCATAGCCGAAGCTGCCGGCCGTGGCGGTGATCGCCAGGCCGCCGCCGGCATCGAAGCGCAGGCCGGGGTTGTCGGCGAGGACAAAGCTGCCGGCGGTCAGGCTGACCGCGCCGCCGGCCTGGATGCCGTTGAAGCCGCAATCGGGGCAGGCGAAATCGCCCAGCGTCAGCGCGCCATCCAGGGTGAGCGACAGATTGCCGGCCGCCACAACGCTGCTGATGGCGAATGTGCCGCCGCTGATGGTGATATTGGCGCCATCATCCTCATTGTCTTCGCCGAAGCCGGTGGTTTCGAGGCGGGACCCGGCGGCGGCGGGGGCGGTGATGACCAGGTCATCGCCGGCGGTCAGCGTGTCGAACGACAGGCTGGTGGTGGCGGTGACATGCAGGTCGCGCAGCGCCGCCAGCGGCAGCGCCTTGGCGTTGATGATATCGGCATTCAGCCACAGGTCGCGGCCGCCGCTGACAAGGGCATTGCTGCCGAACAGCAATGTGCCGCCGGCCGTAAGGCGGATGTCGCGCCCGGCGTTGATGGTGCCGACATTGGCATTTTGCGAACCGATCAGGTTCAGATCGCCGCCGACATCGATCGTCACGTCATTGCTGGCGGACAAGGTGCCATCGGTGATGGTGAAACCGCCGCTGGCGGCGCGGATGGTGATGTTGAATGGCAGCGAATCGCTGAAATACGGCCCCTGGACCTGGTTGACCGAAGCCGTGTCGCCCGCCAGCAACAGGCTGCCGCCCAGGGCGATGCTGTCGATGCCGGCATGGCCAAAGGGTGCCAGAACCGACAGGTCACCCATCACTTCGGCATTGCCGCTGACCGTGGCATCACCGGCGGTGGCGGTGATGATGGCGTCGCCGCCGCTGGCGAGACTGTCGATCTGAACGCTCGCCCCGCTGACGGACACATTGCCGCCTGCCGAAATATTGGCCGAATGGGTCGCATAGGGCGTATCGACGGTGATGGTGCCGGGGCTGGAAAGCTGCACGCTGCCGATGTCATCAAAACGGCCGGTGCCAAGCCCCAGGCTGATGTTGCCGCCGGCCGACAGGACCAGTTGCGGCGGGATGGCATTGCTGGTGGTAAAGACGCTTTCCAGGCTGATATCGCCACCTTCGGCGTTCAGGAAAATGCTTTCGCTGGCGGTGATGCTGCCGATCGTGATGCCCGATCCGCCGCTTAGCCCGACCGGGGCCGGCGCCGACAGGGTGGTGACGACGATATCGCTGTCGGTGTTGATGGCGATGCCGGGGATGGCGTCATAACGGGTGCCGGTCGGCGCGCCGGCGATCACCGAACCCAGCCGGACATGGCCGCCTTCGATATCGACGAAGGATCCGGCGGTGAATGTGCCGCCGGTCAGGGTGGCATCGCCGGGGGCTTGCAGATCGGCCATGCTGATGCTGATCGCGTCGGTTGCGGCGATGCTGTCGAGGCGGAGCGTGCCGAGCGCTGAAATAGTGACGCTGCCGCTGCTGGTGAGGGCGCTGTGGGTGGCGCCGGTAACCGTTACCGGTGCCAATATGCCGATGCTGATGTCCGATCCGCTGCCGGTTGTGGTCAGCAGCAATTGCCGGCCGTCGCCGGTGCTGTCCCGCCCGCCGGGGTCGCGCGCCAGGTCCTGGCCCATCCCCGTCAAGGTCAGATATTGCGTACCGATGCGGCCCGCCGCCGTCAGGATGATGTCATCGCCGGCGCTGATCCCGACATAATCGGTGATGCCGCCGCCGCTGGGCCGATAGGGCGCGCCATAGCCGTTGCTGCCGCCGGCGGCCGTGCTGCCATCGGCATCGCCGGCCGTGATGATCACGTCATTGCTGGCGGTGATGCCAAGGGTATCCACCGATGTGGCGCGCACCAGCACCGAATCACCGGCGCTGATATTGCCGCCCATGGTCAGCCGGCCGGTGACATCGGCGCGGAACGATCCGCCGGCGTTGACGGCGCCCAGATTGGCATCGGTGCGAAACCAGCCATCGGACTGGCGGACGGGGGCGCGGGCGATGATGTCCCCGCCGGCGGCGAGCACGATGTCGCCATTGACGTTACTGGCGCTTTGCGCCGTCAACGTGCCGCTGGCGTTGATCACCGACGCCACGACGGTGGAGCGCGACACGGTGGCGAGATAGATATTGCCGGCGGTGGTGGCCCCGGCGAGGTTGAGCGCCGCGCCAAAATTGCTGCTGTTGGTGCCGGTGTTGGGCATTTCAAAATCGATGAGATCAAGATCGTCGGCGGCGGTGCGCACGAAGCGGATGGTGAAGGCATCCACGGCACCGTAAAGCACGCTGCCACCGCCAGTTGCGGTTATGCTGGTACCGGGGTTGCTGGTGATGCGGGTGGCGACGAACGCCAGATTGCCGCCATGGGCGCTGATGCGCGCGGCTTCATCGATGGTGATGGTGCCATAGCCGGCGATGCCGAAATCGAAGCGGCTGGTATTGAGATCGAGCACGCCGCCGCTGCCGGCGGTCAGGTTGGTGGGCGTAGCTGTGCTGGCGATCAGGCCGCCGACATCGACGCTGGCGCCCTGGCCGAAGAACACGCCGCCAGGGCTGATCAGCCAGATATTGCCGCCGATGGCGTTGCCGACAAAGGCGTTGAGATTGCCGCCAATGAAGATGCCGCCCTGTTGCCCGCGGTCCTGGATGATGGCGATGTCGCTGCGGTTGGCGAAGCGGTAATTGACGGTTTCGCCGGCCTGGATGCTGTAGCCATTGTTGAACTGCATCAGGGTGCGCGCGGCGTTCAGCGTAACATCGGCGGTGCTGCCGTTGGTAATGAACGTCGGCGCGGCCCCGCCGGTGTTGGTGAGCACGGCGTCGGGGGTGGGTGGCAGCGCCAGTGCCGGGTGCAGCGCCAGCCCGGCGATGATGGTGCCGGCGAAAAGCCGGGCGCGACTGGGCCGGGCGCGACTGGCCCGGGTATTGGGCGAAAGCCGGCTGTGCATGGTCGCCCCGCCCCTCATTTCACGGCCACGGTAAGGTTGACGAGCAACCGCCCCGCCGGTCGTGGCTGGCCGGCGCGAACAGCGTCAAAGCCCTTGGCGTACGCCACATCGAGCAGCACGGCATTGCCGAAGCGCAGTTGCGCGCCGCCGCCGGCCGAGGTCAGCGACTGGCTGCCGGGGGCGGAGGGGTCGCGGTTGGTGACGCGGGCAGCATCGTAGAAACCATAGGGGCTGATCGCGAGGGGCGCCCCGAACGGCGTGCCCAAGACCCAAGGGCCCAGCCGCGCCTCGAACGCCCCGGCGATGCCGCGGTCGCCCGAGGCCGAGGCGGGATCATAGCCGCGGCCGATGGTCAGCGTGCCGACCGGCAGTTCTTCATAGGCGAGCAGCGGCCGGTCGCTGACCTGCGCGGTGCCGCGCGCCGACAGCAGCAGCCAGGAGGCGACGGGCAGCTGCGCCTGGGCATCGGCGCGGACGACAAAGGCGGTGGCGCGGCCATCGACGCGGGAGGACAGGAAGGAGGCGGGCTTTGTCGCCCCCAGAATGTCCAGCCCCTTGCGCACTTCGATGCCGCCGGTGAGCAGCGCCTGGCGCGATCCCAGCCAGGGCCGGATTTCGCCGCCGAGCCGGGCATAGAGGATACGCAACTGGTCATCGAGAATCGCGCCGCCGCCGCCGCGTACCTGTGAGCGCTGCACCACGGCGTCGAAGCCGGCGGCGAGCGTCGCCGATCGCGCGCGGGTTTTCAGCAGCGGATAGGCCAGTTCCAGATTGGCCACCGTTGACAGGCTGCGCAGGTTGAGCGGCGCCAGCACGTCGCCCGGCCGGGTTTCGCCATAGGACAGCGCGCCCTTCAACAGCAGCCCTGAACCGCCGAGCCGGACTTCCTCCAGCAATTGCGCCACGAACTGTTCGTTCGATTCGACGGTGCGGTAGAAGACGATACTGGTGCGTTCGCCCAGTTCGGTCAGGCTGTTGAAATCGACGCGGCCCAGCGCGCCGATGCGACCGGCGACGCGCGACTGGTAATTCTGGATGTTGAAGGCGGCGGTGACGGGATCGCGGGCGATGACCATTTCGATATCGACGGCGCCGCGCTGGCCGGTGACGGACGGCCGGACAATGGTGCGCAGGACGATGCCGGGGGTTTCGGCGGCGAGCAGCAGGTAACGCTGGGCGCGTTTCAGGTTGAACGGCGTCATGCCGCGCAGGCGTTCGGCATAATCTTCGATGATGCGCGTCGCCGGGCCGGCATCGCCGCTGACCGACACGCCGGCGATCGACGCTTCGATGACTTCCAGCACCGGCATGCCATCGGCAATGCGCTGCGCCGGGATTTCGACGCGGGCCAGCAGCCCGGCGCGGAACAGGTTTTCGGCCACCCGGTCGCGGATGGCGCAGAGTTCCGAAAGATTGACGGTGTGGCCCTGCTGGCCGGTCCAGGCCGGGCGGGCAACGCTTTCGGGAACCCCGGTCAGGCCTTGCAGGCGCACGTCCTTCAGCGTGATGGTCAGCGCGGAATCGGCGAACGGGCACGGCCCCGGCGGCGGCGCGCGGAACAATTCGGCCGGGGCGCGATCATCGGCCAGCCGGGCGGCGGGGTTCAATTCGGCGCGGCTGGGCACGGCACCGGCGGGCAGTGTCTGCGCGGCGGCCGGGCCGGCGAGCAGCAATCCCGCCGCCAGGGCCATGATGGGCCACCGTGCCGCCCTACGCCTGTTACACACCATTGGCCCCCAACCCCGGACCAGATACGGTCCGGTCCCTCCACCGGTTGCTGCCGATCATTGCGCCGATGGTCTTTGCCATCTGGTCACCGGCGGGTGCGCCCATTCCCGCCTGTTGATCAGCACCATGTTACAAACAGGTTAGCCGCCGAAAGCCATGCCGACAAGCGGCTTGGCCGCCGGCGGGTGCCGCGATGCGTTTCCAAGCCGCGCCGGCTTTGCTACCGTGTCGGCTGGGGGGAATATTCGCAGGCATGAACGGGGTTGCCGTCTTGAGGCGAACGGGTGCGGCCATAGGGCTTGGGCTTGGGCTGCTGCTGTTTGCCTGGCCGGGGCGTGCCGCGCCGCTGCATCAGGGCGTTGCCAGTTGCGGTGGCACCACCTGCCATGGCCGGCAGGAAGCCACCGGGCCGGTGGTGCGCCAGAATGAACTGTTGACCTGGGGTGACCCGGCCAGCCTGGCCGGCGCCCATGCCCGCGCCTGGGGCGTGCTGAAGGGCGCGCGGGCCCGGGCCATCGCCGGCCGGCTGGGCATCGGCGATGCGGCCACATCCGCCGACTGCATCAACTGCCACGGCGACCCCCCGGCGCCGCGCGGCGCGCTGTGGCGCAAGGACGATGGCGTTGGCTGCGAAGCCTGTCATGGCGGGGCGGGCACGGCGGCAACCGGCTGGCTGGCCAGCCATGCCGCGGTCGGGGCGAGCCATGGCCAGAATGTGGCGCGCGGCATGCTGGCGCTGGAACGCCCGGCGGTGCGCGCCGGCCTGTGCCTCGATTGTCATTTCGGATCGGACAAGCCGGGGCAGTTCGTCACCCACCGCATCATGGCCGC
>JANYCM010000040.1 GCA_025360285.1 Sphingomonadales bacterium | reverse complement strand
GAGGATATCGTCCGCGCGCTCACCGCCGAAGCCGGGGCGCGGCCCGAGGCGCCGCCGGAGCCGATGTCGGCCGACCGGGTGCGCTGGGAACATATCCAGCGGGTCTATGAACTGTGCGAGCGCAATGTCTCGGAGACGGCGCGGCGCCTGAAGATGCACCGGCGGACGTTGCAGCGGATTCTCGCAAAGCGCTCGCCGAAATAGGGGTTATTTGCCCGCGCGCTTGGCCTTTTCCGCCGCCACCGTGTCGGCAATCTCGGCGAGCAGGGCCGGCGCGTCATAGACAATACCGTCCTTGACCGTCCAGCGGATACCACCGACACGTTCGCTGCGGTTGGTGCGCGGGTTGAGCCGCAGCGTGCCGGTGCCATACAGCGTCTTGAGATTCTGCAAGGGGTTTTCCGGGGTGATGACCAGGTCGGCGAGCATGCCGGCGCGCACCAGCCCGAATTGCGGTTCCTGGCCCTTGGGATCATTCAGCGTGCGGGCACCGTTGATGGTGGCGGCCTGGATGACTTCCAGCGGCGAAAAGCCAGCTTCTTGAAGCAGTTCCAACTCCAGGATATAGCTGAAGCCCCAGATCTGCCAGATGAAGCCGGGGTCTGATCCCGTCGTGACGCGGCCACCGATGTTCTTGTAATCATTGATGAGTCGCATGTAGCGGCCATAGAAATTGCGCCAGGCAACTTCATTGGCGGTGGTCCAGTCGTAAAAATAGGATCCATGATTGTCGCGGTTCGAATCGAAATAATCGGTCATCGACGGCAGCGTGTAACGGGCGTGCCAATCGGCATTGCGGGCCCGCATCAGGTCGCGTGAGGCGGAGTAGATGTTGAAGGTCGGGTCAAAGGTGACGCCTGTCGCCTTTTGCGCCGCCAGATAGTCCTGCCATTCGGGGCTGCCGGGTTCGTAAATCTGATTCCAGATTTCGGCGATGCCGCCGAACCGATCCTGTTCATTATTGTAATTATAGCCTGGCGGCGACGTCTGGATGCGGCGGTCCTTCAGCAGAGCCTCGAAATGGCCATAGAAATGCGTGACGGTACCCAGCCCGGCAGCGGCGGCATCGCGGGCGTTGAATTCGGCAACGTTCGGCTGCGACAGATGCGCGACAGTGCCTAGCCCAAGCTTTTTCGCCTCGGCAATGGCGGCCCGGTCGATCGCCGGGGTTTCATCGCCATTGTTGAAGAATTTGATGCCATCGACGCCATTGGCCGCAGCCCAGCGCACCCAGGCGACGGCTTTGTCGGGTGAGGTGACGCGGCCACCGGGCCAGCCTGAGCCCAGCGTCTGATAGACATACAGCCGCGGTGCCGCAATCGTGTTGGCGGCGCTGCGCTGCTTGTCCGACACGGCATGGGCGACATCGCCGCCGAACATCGGCACGCTGCGCACCGTCGTGACGCCATGCGCCAGCCACAGCCGGTAGGCATAGCTGGGATCGGGCGATTTCGCCGGGTCGCCATTATGGCCGTGCATGTCGACAAAGCCCGGCAGCACATACATGCCGGTGGCATCAATTTCGCGCGTCGCGCCCTGCGGCGGCCGGTCTGTCGCCATCGCGAGGCCGGGGGTGCCGGCAGGGCGGATGGCGGTGATGCGATTGCCCTCGATGCTGATATCGGCGGGGCCATAGGGCGGGCCACCGTTGCCGGTGATGATGGTGGCGCCGCGGATGACCAGCAGCGGATAGGGCCCGGCACCCTGGGCCGCCGTCCGCGCCGGGGTCGGCAGCATGCTGGCGGCGAAAAGCGAAGTTGCCGCCGAAAGCGCCAAAGTGGCAGCGATTGCGATGTGCCGGAAAGCCATGGCCTTTTTGTCCCCTGCCCGTTGCGGCGGCACCTTAGCGGCTTGCGGCGGGCTTTCAAACGGCGGCGGCGACGGCTAGGTCATATCGGTCATGTCACCATTCTGGATCATCGCCGGCTATTTGCTTGGCAGCATTCCCTTCGGGCTGTTGCTGACGCGCGCCAAGGGCATCGATATCCGCGCCGTGGGTTCGGGCAATATCGGCAGCACCAATGTGCTGCGCACCGGCAGCAAGGGGCTGGCGGCGGCAACGCTCGTGCTCGATGCCGGCAAGGGCGCGGCGGCGGTGCTGCTGGCCCGGCATTTCGGCGGGCTGGAGGCCAGCATGCTGGCTGGGGTCGCCGCCTTTCTGGGCCATTGCTTCCCGGTCTGGTTGAAATTTCGCGGTGGCAAAGGCGTTGCCACCTTGCTCGGCGTCACGCTGGCAGCGGTGCCTCTCGCCGGCGTTGTGGCTCTCGTCACCTGGCTCGCGGCAGCGCTGTTGACGCGCTATTCCTCGGTCGGCGGCATGGCAGCGGCGGTGGCGGCGCCGATCGCGGCCTGGGGGCTGGGGGCGCCGCACAGCGCCATCGCGCTGGCAGTGATGGCAGCGGTGCTGATCGCGCGCCACCAAGATAATATCGCGCGGTTGCGCGCCGGCACCGAAAGCCGGATCGGCGCGAAATGATCCCTGATGACGCGGTGGCGCGGCTGCGACTGATCCGTACCGAATCGATAGGCCCGATCACCTACCGGCAATTGCTGGCACGGTTCGGCGATGCCGAATCGGCACTGCGGGCGCTGCCCGATCTGGCGCGCCGCGGCGGCCGGGCGCTGGCGGTGGCCAGTGTGGAAACAGCCGAGGCCGAACTGGCGGCGCTGGCGGCGATCGGCGCGACAATGATCTTCATCGGCACCCCGGCCTATCCGGCGCTGCTCGCGGCCATGGAAAGCGCCCCGCCGGTGCTGGCAGCGCGGGGCGATCCGGGGCTGCTCGACCGCCCGGCGGTGGCCATCGTCGGTGCCCGCAACGCCAGCGCGGCGGGGTCGCGCTTTGCCCGCACCCTGGCGGCGGAACTGGCGGCGCATGACCTGGTCGTCGTCTCCGGCCTCGCCCGCGGCATCGATGCGGCGGCGCATCAGGGGGCAATGGCCGGCGGCACCATCGCCGTTGTCGCCGGCGGGGTGGACGTCGTCTACCCGCCGGAAAATGCCGGCCTGATGGCCGAAATCGCCGCGCACGGGCTTATTCTGGCCGAACAGCGCCCCGGCGTAGAGCCCCAGGCCCGGCATTTCCCCCGCCGCAACCGCATCATCGCCGGGTTGGCAGCGGGCACTTTGGTGGTGGAGGGTGCTCCCAAGTCGGGATCATTGATCACCGCGCGCCTCGCAGCCGAAGCCGGGCGCGAGGTGATGGCGGTGCCGGGATCACCGCTCGATCCACGCGCGCAGGGCTGCAACATATTGATCCGCGAAGGCGCCACCCTGGTGCAATCCGCCGCCGATGTGCTCGAGGCGCTGTCAGCCTTTGGCGCCGGGCCGCAGCTCGGCCTGCGCTTCAAGGCTGCCGAGGCGGCAAGCTGGTATGATGACGTCGCCGCCGATGCCGGCGATGCCGAACGCGGCGCAGTATCGGCACTGCTGTCGCCGACGCCGGTGGCCATCGATGAACTGGTGCGGCTGTCGGGCCTGCCGGCGGCGATGGTGGCAACGGTGCTGCTCGATCTGGAACTGGCCGGCGGACTGGTGCGGCATGCCGGGGGGCGGGTAGCGCTGGATTAGCTGGCTGCCGTGCCAAATTTATAGTCCAGGATCGCAACGGCGGCGTACTTCCCCGCCTAGTGACGGCTTTCTGACGTGCCGCCCCTTGCGCCGCACCCCATATTACGCGTAGGGGCCGCGCCGCTGCCGCCTCGGCAAATGAAGACAGGACCCGCATGGATCTCGTGATCGTGGAATCGCCTGCCAAGGCCAAGACGATCAACAAATATCTGGGCAAGAACTATGAAGTTCTGGCCAGCTTCGGGCACATCCGCGACTTGCCGCCCAAGGATGGCTCGGTCGATCCTGACCATGATTTTGCCATGCTGTGGGAAGTTTCGGGGGATCGCGCCAAGCAGTTGAAGGCGATTTCGGACGCCGCCAAGCGCGCCGAGCATGTGATTCTGGCCACCGACCCCGATCGCGAAGGGGAGGCGATTTCCTGGCATTTGCTCGAATGGCTGAAGGCCAAAAAGGCGCTGCCCAAGGGCGGCGCGCAGCGGGTGACCTTCAACGAGATTACCAAGACGGCGATTCTGGCCGCCATGCAACGGCCGCGCGACCTGGATGCCGCGCTGATCGACGCCTATCGGGCGCGGCGGGCGCTGGATTATCTGGTGGGTTTCACCCTGTCGCCGGTGCTATGGCGCAAATTGCCGGGGGCGAAGAGCGCCGGGCGGGTGCAATCTGTGGCGCTGCGGTTGATCTGCCAGCGCGAAAGCGAGATTGAGGCGCATAGGGCGCGCGAATATTGGACGGTGGAGGCCGATATGGCGGCGCCATCGGGTACCGGCTTTCCGGCACGGCTGAGCCTGTGGCAGGGCAAGAAGCTGGAACGCTTTGATATTACTGATGGCGCCGCGGCGGCCAAGGCGCGCGGCGATGTCAAAGCCGGCGGCTTCACAGTTGCCGCTGTCGATACCAAGCCGGCGACGCGCAACCCCTTTGCGCCCTTCACCACATCGACCCTTCAACAGGAAGCGGCGCGCAAGCTGGGCTTTACCGCCACCCAGACGATGCGTGTGGCGCAGGGCCTGTATGAGGATGGCCGCATCACCTATATGCGCACCGATGGCGTGCAGATCGCCGGCGAGGCCATCGCCGCCGTGCGCGCCGTTATCGCCGAGGATTATGGCAGCGGCACCGATGTGCTGCCGGCCGCGCCGCGCCACTATGCCACCAAGGCCAAGAATGCCCAGGAAGCCCATGAGGCGATCCGCCCCACCGAGCTTTCGCAGCGGCCGCAAAAGACCCCGGTTGGCGATGCCGAACGGCTGTATGCGCTGATCTGGAAGCGCACCGTCGCCAGCCAGATGGCGAGCGCGCGGCTGGAACGCAGCAGCATCGATCTGCTCGATGCCAGCGGCCGCACCGGGCTGCGCGCCACCGGCCAGGTCATCCTGTCGCCGGGCTTTCTCGCCGTTTACACCGAGACCAACGAGGATATCGCCTCGGACAATGACGATGATGAAGGCCGGCGTCTGCCGCGCCTGTCGGTCGGCGATGCCTGTGCGGTGACGGCGGTGGAAGCCAAGCAGCATTTCACCGATCCACCGCCGCGATTTTCCGAAGCCTCGCTGGTAAAGCGGCTGGAAGAACTGGGGATCGGCCGGCCATCGACCTATGCGGCGATCCTGCAAACCCTGCGTGACCGCGCCTATGTGCGCGTCGAAAAGAATCGCTTCCATGCCGAGGAAAAGGGCCGGCTGGTCACGGCGTTTCTCGAACGCTTCTTTGAAAAATATGTCGGCTATGATTTCACCGCTGACCTCGAAACCCGGCTCGATGATGTCTCCGCCGGTGGCCTCGATTATCTGACGGTATTGCGCGATTTCTGGGATGATTTCGAACCGCGCACCAAGGAAATCCTCGAAACCCGGCCGTCCGACGTCACTGTCGCGCTCGATGAATATCTGGCGCCGCTGCTGTTTCCGCCGCGCGAGGATGGCGGCGACCCGCGGCTGTGCCCGACCTGCGGCACCGGCCGGCTGTCGCTGAAAACCGGCAAGTTCGGCGCCTTTGTTGCCTGCTCCAACTATCCCGAATGCCGCTACACTAGGCAATTTGCGGGGGACGGCGGGGCGCGGGAGAGTGCGGGGCCGGTGATTCTGGGCATGGACCCGGTCACGGGCGAGCCGATTTCACTGCGGTCCGGGCGTTTTGGGGCCTATGTCCAGCGCGGTGATGGCGAAAAACCACCGCGCGCCTCGATTCCCAAGGACGCACCGGTGACGGGGCCCGAGGATTTCGACCTGGCGCTGCGTCTGCTGTCGCTGCCGCGCACCATCGGCAGCCACCCCGAAAGCGGCGAACCGATCACCGCCAGCATCGGCCGCTATGGGCCCTACCTCGCCCATGCCGGCAAATATGCCCGGCTGGGATCGACTGCCGAAGTGTTTGAAACCGGCATGAACGCGGCGGTCGTGAAACTCGCCGAGGCGGCAGCGGCCGGGCCGCGCGCCCGCGCTGTTGCGGCGCCTTTGCGCGAAATCGGCGCGCATCCGGGCACCGGTGCTGTCATGAAATTGATGGCCGGCCGCTATGGCCAGTATATCACCGATGGTACCACCAATGCGACGGTGCCCAGGGATGAGGACGGCATGGTGATCAGCCTGGAGGCCGCCGCCGCGCTGATCGACGCCCGCGCCGCGATGCCGGCCAACGGCAAGAAGCCGGTCAAGAAGGCGGTCGCGAAGAAACCGGCGGCAAAAAAGGCCGCGCCGAAGAAAAAGGCGGCAGCGAAAAAGCCTTAAATCGCGTAAGGCGGCGCCGTCAGCCCTGTCGGCGACATGGTGAAAATCTCCGCGCCCGTTGCGGTGATCCCGATGCTGTGCTCGAACTGCGCCGACAGCGACCGGTCGCGGGTCACCGCCGTCCAGCCATCGTCAAGCAATTTCACCGCGGCGCCGCCGGCGTTGATCATCGGTTCGATGGTGAAGAACATGCCGGGCCGCAGGGTGACGCCGCGGCCGGGCTTGCCGAGATGCACGACATTGGGGGCATCATGGAATATCTGCCCCAGGCCATGGCCGCAGAAATCCCGCACCACGGACATGCGATTGGCCTCGGCATGGCGCTGGATGGCATGGCCGACATCGCCCAGCGTGTTGCCGGGCTTGGCCATTTCAATACCGCGCATCAGGCATTCATAGGTGACATCGACCAGCCGCCGCGCCTTCAACGGCACATCGCCAACCAGATACATGCGGCTGGTATCGCCGTGCCAGCCATCGACGACCACCGTCACATCGATGTTGACAATATCGCCGTCCTTCAGCTTCCGCGCCGACGGGATGCCGTGGCAGACGACATGGTTGACGCTGATGCACAGCGAATGGCTGAAACCGCGATAGAAGATCGTCGCCGAGGCGGCGTTGTGGGCGCGGACGAAATCATAGGCCATCTGGTCCAGATCGAGCGTCACCACATCGGGCACAACATGCGGCGTCAGCATGTCAAGCACCTGCGCTGCCAGCAGCCCGGCCTTGCGCATGCCGGCAAAGCCGGCTTCACCGTGCAGGCGGATGGCGCCTTCCGACGGATCATTGAAGGTTTCATAGGCGAGGGCGGTCATGGTCATGGTGCCACAGATAGGCCTTGCGGGCGGCGGCGGCAATGTTGCCGCTTTGCGCGCCCCCGGCGCTGGGCTAAAGCCACGCCATGACCGTTGATCCCGCCCGCATCTGGACTGCCGCGCTGCTGATCATCGGCGATGAAATCCTGTCGGGGCGGACGCAGGATGCCAATCTCGCCTATCTCGCCAAATGGCTGGGGGTGCAGGGCATAAGGCTGCGCGAGGTGCGTGTGGTCGCCGATGACATGGCGGCGATCGGTGATGCGGTGAATGCGCTGCGCACGGCCCATGATTATCTGTTCACCACCGGCGGCATCGGGCCGACGCATGACGATATCACCGTCGATGCGATCGCCGCCGCTTTGGGCGTGCCGGTCATCATCCACCCCGACGCCAGGGCGATTCTGGCCGGCTATTATGGTGACAAGCTGACCGATGCCCGGCTGCGCATGGCGCGGACACCGGAAGGCGCCAGCCTGATCGAGAACCCGCGCACCAAGGCGCCGGGCATCCGCGTCGGCAATGTCTTCATCATGGCCGGGGTGCCGTCGATCACCCAGGGCATGCTGGCAGCGCTGGATGGCCAGTTGCAAGGCGGCGCACCGGTGCAATCGCGAACTGTTGCTGCCTGGACCCAGGAAAGCGCCGCGGCGGCGACCCTGGCGGCGGTGGAAAAGGCCCATCCGGGGGCGCAGATCGGCAGCTACCCCTTCTGGCGCGAAGGCCGGACGGGGGCGAATTTCGTCATCCGCGCGACGGATGCGGAATTGCTGGCGGATGTGGCGGCGGCGTTGATGACGGCGCTGCGCGATATCGGCATCGAACCGGTCGATGGCGAACTCTGAACCACCGAGTCGCCTTGCCCGCCGTTCCTGTGTTACCCCAACTGCCGGCTGAACCGTTCTGGGAGGCGCAATGACGATTTTCCGCTGGATCCTGGTGACCGCGCTGGCGGTGGCCTTCCTTATGCTCGCCGTGGCCAATTGGACGCCGGTGCCTTTCCGCCTGCCCGATGGCGCCATGGTCATGCTGCCGCTGCCGCTGCTGCTGGGCGGGGCCTTTGTCGCCGGCTGGCTGCCGACCTGGTTGCTGTTGATCGGCACCAAGGCAACTTTGAAGCGCAAGCTGGCCAGGACGAGCACGCTCGACCTGCGGCCGCCGGCACTGCCGTCGCAGGCGCAACCGACCATCGTGCCGCCGGCGGGCGCATGACCGGCAACCCGGTCTTCGTCGCGCTGGATACCGGCGATATCGACCGCGCGGAGGCGATCGCGCGCGCCGTGGCACCCCATGTCGGCGGGTTGAAATTGGGCCTCGAATTCTTCATGGCGCAGGGGCCGGCCGGGACACGCCGGATGCAGGCGCTGGGCCTGCCGATCTTCCTTGATGTGAAACTCCACGATATCGGCAATACCGTGGCGGGCGCCATCGCCTCGCTGTCGCCGCTGGGCGTTGCGATCATCAACGTCCATGCCGCCATCGGCACGGCCGCGATGGCGGCGGCGCGCGCGGCGCTGGACCCGGCGACGCAGTTGATTGCCGTCACCGTACTGACCAGTTTCGACGATGCCGATCTCGCCGCCATCGGTGTGCCGGCGCCGGTGCCCGGTCAGGTGGCGCATCTGGCGGCGATGACCCGGCGGGCCGGGCTGCAAGGGATTGTCTGTTCGGGGGCTGAGATCGCAGCGACGCGCGCTGCCTGGCCCGGCGGGGCGATCATCGTCCCCGGCCTGCGCCCGGCGGGCAGTGCGGTGGGTGACCAGAAGCGGGTGATGACACCGCGCGCCGCGCGCGACGCCGGGGCAACGGTGCTGGTGATCGGCCGGCCGATCACCAGCGCGGCCGATCCGGCGGGGGCGGCGGCTGACATTGCGCGGGGGCTGGCGTGAACATCCCTCTCCCCTTGCTGGAGAGGGCGACTCGGCGCGCCTGCGCCGAGCGGGGTCAGGGGTTCTCTCGCGCCCAGGAACCCCTCACCCCGCCGCGCTTCGCGCGAGTCGCCCTCTCCCGCAATGGGAGAGGGGAAAAATGACCGAAATCAAATTCTGCGGCCTCTCGACGCCCGACTCAATCGACGCGGCCCTCGCCGCTGGCGCCCGCTGGCTGGGCTTTGTCAGCTTCCCGCCGTCGCCGCGCCATGTGTCGCCCGATCGCATCACCGGACTGGTCCAATCGGTGCCGCCGGGCGTCGGCCGCGTCGCGGTGCTTGTCGATCCCGACGACGAACTCATTGATGCGGTACTTGCGGCGGGTATCGACACGCTGCAATTGCACGGCGGCGAAACCCCGGCGCGGATCGCTGCTGTCAAGGCACGCACCGGCCGGGCGGTGTGGAGGGCCAGCGGCGTGGCGTCGCGGGCCGATATCACCGCAGCGATTGCCGGGGCCGGCGGGGCCGACCGGTTGCTCCTTGATGCCAAAGCGCTTAAGGGAGCCCCCCTTCCCGGCGGCAATGGTTTATCCTTTGACTGGCGCCTGCTGGAAGGGGTTCGGCTGCCCTTGCCCTGGGGGCTTTCGGGGGGGCTGGATGCCGGCAATGTCGCGGCGGCGCTGGCGCTGCTGCGGCCGGCCTTTGTCGATGTATCATCAGGAATTGAGGATCAACCGGGCGTGAAATCACGGGACAAGATCAAGGCCTTTGCCGCGGCGGTGCACGCATGAACCTGCACACGCCCTCGTTGCGCGCAGGTCCGGACGCCAACGGCCATTTCGGCGCCTTCGGCGGCCGTTATGTCGCCGAAACGCTGATGCCGCTGATCCTGGATCTGGAACGCGCCTATGTCGCCGCCAAAGCCGATCCGGCGTTCAAGGCCGAATTTGAATTCCTGCTCAAACATTATGTCGGCCGGCCCAGCCCGCTGTATCTCGCCGAACGGCTGACGGCCCATCTCGGCGGCGCGAAGATTTACCTGAAGCGCGACGAACTCAACCACACCGGCGCCCACAAGATCAACAATTGCATCGGCCAGATTCTGCTCGCCCGGCGCATGGGCAAGACGCGGATCATCGCCGAAACCGGTGCCGGCCAGCACGGCGTCGCCACCGCCACCGTCGCCGCGCGCTTCGGGCTCCCTTGTGTCATCTACATGGGAGCGCGCGATATCGAGCGCCAGGCGCCCAATGTGTTCCGCATGAAGCTGCTCGGCGCCGAAGTCCGCGCCGTCGAATCGGGTTCACGGACCTTGAAGGACGCAATGAACGAAGCGCTCAGGGACTGGGTGACCAATGTCCATGATACCTTCTACATCATCGGCACGGCGGCCGGCCCGCACCCCTATCCCGAACTGGTGCGCGATTTCCAATCGGTGATCGGCCGTGAGGCGCGCGAACAGATTCTGGAAGCCGAAGGCCGGCTGCCCGACATGCTGGTGGCGGCGATCGGCGGCGGTTCCAACGCCATCGGGCTGTTCCACCCGTTCCTCGATGATGCATCGGTGAAGATGGTCGGCGTCGAAGCCGCCGGCCACGGGCTGGCCAGCGGTGCCCATGCCGCCTCGCTGGCCGGTGGCCGCGCCGGGGTTCTGCACGGCAACAAGACCATGCTGCTGCAGGACGAGGACGGCCAGATCACCGAGGCGCATTCGATTTCGGCAGGGCTGGATTATCCCGGTATCGGCCCGGAACATGCCTGGCTGCACGCCATCGGCCGGGTGGAATATCAGGCGGCGACCGATGTCGAGGCCCTGGAGGCGTTCAAGCTGCTTTGCGAGATCGAGGGCATCATCCCGGCGCTGGAACCGGCACACGCGCTGGCAGCGATCAAGCGGATGGCACCGGGGATGGCCCGCGACGCGATCATCGTCGCCAATTTGTGCGGCCGCGGCGACAAGGATATTTTCACTGTGGCGGAAGCGCTTGGGGTGACGCTGTGAGGGTTTTTGCTGCGGCTGCGGCTGCCCCCATCCCGACCCTCCCCACTCTCCGTTCGCTGCGCTCACGGGGGGGGAGGGGGCCGGTCTGCTCCCTCCCTCCCCGGCGCAGCCGGAGAGTGGGGAGGGTTGGGGTGGGGGTTTGCGGCGGGAGCGCCAGCCGATGACCGACCGCCTCTCCACCCGCTTCGCCGCCTGCGCCGCCGAAGGCCGCGCGGCGCTGGTGACGTTCGTCACCGCCGGCGACCCGGACCTCACCACATCGGCTGCCATCCTGCGCGCACTGATCGCTGCCGGGGCCGACATCGTCGAACTCGGCATGCCCTTCACCGATCCGATGGCCGATGGCCCCGCCATCCAGCTCGGCAACCTGCGCAGCCTGGGATCGGGCACACGGCTGCGCGACGTGCTCGCCATGGTCGCCGAATTCCGGCGGGAGGATGATGCGACGCCGATCATCCTGATGGGCTATTTCAACCCCATCCTCGCCTATGGCCCGGCACGCTTCGCCATTGATGCCCGGGCTGCCGGGCTGGACGGCACCATCGTTGTCGATCTGCCGCCCGAAGAAGCCGCCGAACTGGTGCCTGACCTGTCAGCACAGGGCCTGCACCTGATCCGGCTGGCGACGCCCACCACCGATGCGCAGCGGCTGCCACAGGTGCTCGCCGGAGCGTCGGGCTTTCTTTATTATGTGGCGGTTGCCGGTGTCACCGGTGCCAATGCCGCCACCGCTACCGATGTTGCCGAGGCAGTGGCCCGGTTGAAGCGTTCCACCGACCTGCCGATTGCGGTGGGTTTCGGCGTGCGCACCCCGGCGCAGGCCGCCGCCATCGCGGTCAATGCGGATGCCGTCGTTGTCGGTTCGGCGATCGTTGATACCATCGGCGCGGCCGCCGCCGAACGTGCCAATGACATTCCCGCCCGGGTCGGCGCGCTGGTGGCCGGGCTCGCCGCCGCTGTTCGCGGCGCCCGCTTAGCCAAGGAAAAAGCCGCATGAGCTGGTTGACCCGCACCCGTCAGCAATTGACCGGCTTCCTCAGCCGGCGGGAGACGCCCGACAATCTGTGGACCAAGTGCCGCAATTGCGGTGCCATGGTCTATACCAAGGAGTTCGAGGAAAATCAGTCGGTCTGCCCGCGCTGTGATCATCATGAACGCATCGGCCCCAGGGCACGTTTCGCCCAGATTTTCGACGGCGAGTTCACGCCCGTCGCGGTCGCCAAGGTGGTCGAGGACCCGCTGAAATTCCGCGACCAGAAACGCTATGTCGATCGGTTGCGCGCCGCCAAGGCCGCCACCGGCGAACCCGAAGCGATGACGGTGGGCGACGGCCATATCGCCGGGGTGCGCGCCATCGTCGCCATCCAGAATTTCGCCTTCATGGGTGGATCGATGGGCATGGGCGTGGGCGAAGCGTTCCTGGCCGGTGCCCGCGCTGCCGTCGCCGCACAGGTGCCGTTCATCGTCTTCACCGCCGCTGGCGGGGCGCGGATGCAGGAAGGCATTCTCAGCCTGATGCAGATGCCGCGCACCACAGTGGGCATCGCCGAACTGAAGGAAGCGCGGCTGCCCTATGTCGTGGTGCTGACCGATCCGACCACCGGCGGGGTGACGGCAAGTTATGCCATGCTCGGTGATGTGCAGATCGCCGAGCCCAACGCGCTCATCGGCTTTGCCGGGCAGCGGGTCATCGAACAGACCATCCGCGAAAAATTGCCGGAAGGCTTTCAGCGCGCCGAATATTTGCTGGCGCATGGCATGCTCGACATGGTCGTCCACCGCCGTGATTTGAAGGAGACCCTGTCGAAGCTGCTAGCCATGCTGATGGCGCGGCGGGTGCCTGATCCGCTGCCTGGGGCATCATATGTTTGATAAAAGTCGGCACCGGCCCGCGCCCCCGCCCGGCCCCCCAAAGAAATTATT
>JANYCM010000398.1 GCA_025360285.1 Sphingomonadales bacterium | reverse complement strand
GGGAAAGTTTCGCCGGGCAGACAGCCCATGACCTTGATCCGGCGCGTCTGGCGGCGCTTAAGGACTTTGTCGCGACATCGATGCAGCAGCTGAAAATCCCCGGCGCGTCGCTGGCGATCATAGATCATGGCAAGCTGATATTTTCCGGGGGCTTTGGCATTCGCGAACTGGGCAAACCGGCACCCGTGACCGCCGACACCTTGTTCATGATTGCGTCGAACACCAAGGGCATGACGACGCTGATGCTGGCCAAGGAAGTCGATGAAGGCCGCTTCGCCTGGACCGACAAGGTGACGAAAATCTATCCCGCCTTCCGTCTGGGCAGTGCCGAAACGACCGCGAAAGTGGAATTGCGCCACCTCGTCTGCGCCTGCACCGGCATGCCGCGCCGCGATTTCCCCGATGGTTTCACCAGCCGCATGGACACATCGGCGCTGGCGACCTTTGCGCATCTGGCAGCGACTGAGCCCACGTCGAAGTTCGGCGAAAGTTTCCAGTACAGCAACACCATGGCCGCCGCCGCCGGGTTCATCGGCGGCCATGCCGCCTATCCGGGGATGGAAATGGGCGCCGCCTATGACAAGGCGATGCAGGAAAAGATTTTCAATCCGCTTGGCATGACCGAAACCACCTTTGACTGGCGGCGGGCGCTGGCGGGCAATCACGCCAGTCCCCATGGCCCCGACATCACGGGCACGCTGGCCATCGCCAATCTGGATTTCAATCGATCAGTCTATGCCAGCCGGCCTGCCGGCGCCGCCTGGTCATCGGCGCGCGACCTGATTCGTTATGTCGATAACGAACTGCGCGAAGGCACATTGCCCGATGGCAAACCCTTCATTTCGGCCGGAAATGTCTTGGCCCGCCGCCTGCCCAATGTGCAGCTTGGCGCCGATGGCTTTTATGGCATGGGCCTCGTCGGCCGGAAGACCGCCGATATCACCTGGTTTCACCATGGCGGCTCGTTGATCGGTTATCGCAGCGATCTCTATTTCCTGCCGGCGGCGGGCTTTGGCGCCGTGCTGCTGACCAACAGCGAAAGCGGCGAAGCGCTGCTTGAACCCTTCATGCGCCGGGTGCTGGAACTGCTGTACGACGGCAAGCCCGAAGCGGCGGCGACGATCAACGCGGCGGCGCAACCCTCGTCGTTCGACGCGATGCGCAAGGCGCTGACCTGGCCCGCCGACCCAGGCATCGTCGCCACAATCGCCAGCCGCTATGCCAGCCCCGATCTCGGCACGATGACCTTCAGCCGCAAAAAAGGCGTGCTGATGATGGGCAATAGCGTTTGGTCGGTCCCCATGGCCAGCAAGGTCAATGGCGATGGCACCAAATCATTGGTCACCGCCGGCGTCGGCTTCACAGGCATCGAATTCGTCATCACCAATGATGGTAACAAAAGCGGTCTGATCGTCCGCGATGCCAGCATGAGTATCGCTTTACAGCGGCAGAATAGTGATGCCGGGCCCGCGCGGGGGCAGATCGGGCAATTGCCCAAGTGCCGCGAAAGCTTGTGCCGGCGACGCTGATTCGACCGACAGTCAGCTGGCGTCGAGCACCGCCTCGACACTGGCCCAGAACGCCTGATACGCGGTCGCGTTGCCGACCATCAGAGCGGCCTGCGCGACTTCCAGCGCGGTCACATAGGCGGCATAGGCAGTCAGCAGGGCGCCGGCCGCCGCGGCCAAAGTGGCGCCAGCGGACTGGGCCACGCTTTCATAGGTCTGCAACGCCGTCGCCGCCGCTTCCTGCATGGTATAATAAAGCATCTGATTGCGGCTTTGCGAATCAGGGTTCTGCTTCTGGTTATAGGTCGCAACATCGCCGGCAACGGTTGAATTGATCGTCAACTGGGCGTTGCTCATGGCGTAATTATAGCTCTTGACCGCCATCGCCCAGGCAGCGCGCGCCGTCACAAAGGCGGTTTGCGCCGCTGCGGCGGCGCCATCATAGGTGTTTTGCGCCGCGCTGAGCGCCAGCGATCGGGTCAGGCACAGCGGCGCAATGGTGGCATCGGCGGCGGCACAGGGGTCGCTGGTCGTTGGCTGGGTGACCGCTGCGGTCAACGAAGCGAGATAGCCCTGAAGATTGGTCGCGACCTGTGCGGCGACAACATCCGGATCACATTCATTAGCATATTTGACGGCCAGGTTAAGTTGAACAAACACCGGATCAACGGGATAGGTCACAGCGCTACTGGCTTTGGCATCTGCTGGTTTGCTGGCCATATCGAATCACCCCCAATTTGTCGATGCATACGTCATTATGTTCGCAGCGATTAATCCCTTCGGGCTGCGGCATTGTCAACAAAAATGAGTTGTTACTCTAACGTTAACAATTTCACGCTGTAATGTGAAATAACAACTACATTCTAGAAAAATCAGAGGATAATTTCTAAAACGTTATTATTTTTGTCAAATAATTGTGTACATAAATTTAATTATCAACATAATAGACAAAATTATCAAAAATTACTGTTTAAATTTGCAATCACATTTTGTGTTATATTTAAACTGAGACATTTTAACGAACAGACGCTTTGTACGTCGATCTGAAACGGCATTGAATCAATCAATACTTGCAATCAACGACAAAAAAAGAAACGCCCGCAATGCTATCAGGCCAATATCATACCGATCCGATCTGCTGGCGCTTCAGCCGGACCAGGGCCTTATCGAGTGCCTGTAGAAGCTGTGATCGATCTGCCTTGGAAAAGGCCGCCGGGCCGCCAGGCAAGCCGTCGCCGCCAGCGCGCAGATCGGCCATGATGGCGCGCACGGCGATGGCCGAACCGATCGAATTGCTGGTGAAGGGTTTGCCATTATGCGCCAACACCACCGACCCCGCCTTCAGGCAGCGATCGGCGAGCAAAATGTCCCCGGTGATGGCGATTGTTGCCGGGCCAGCCGCAGCGGCAATCCAGTCATCCGCTGCATCAAAGCTGTCGCTGACCACCATTTGCGTCACCAGCGGATGGCCTGGCAGGCGCATGCCGCTATTCGACACCACGACAACCGCGACGCCGTGGCGGATCGCCGTGCGGTAAATGTCATCCTTGACCGGGCATGCATCGGCATCGACGAGAATGCGCATTGAAGGTCAGCCCTGGCGGAATTTGCCCCGCTGCTGCGGATTCGCGGGGCCGGGCCTTGGCCCGCGCGGGCCGGCGCCGGGCGATTTCACCGGATAGCCCTGCGGCCCGAGCGCGCGCACCAGCACCGGGCGATTGGGCTTGCCGCCAGAGCCCAGCGGGCGGGGGCCACTGCGCTGCGGCGGCGGCGGGCCATCGGCGGGGATGATGCGGATACCGCCTTCGGGCGAGCGGTCCTCACCATCAGTGCGGTGCAGCGCGTCGGCAAAACGGTGCGCGATGGCACGCGGGATTTCGAACATGGTTTCTTCCGGGCCGATGCGGATGGCGCCGATTTCGGTCTTGGTGACATGGCCCCGCCGGCAGATCAGCGGCAACAGCCAGCGCGGATCGGCATTGAGCCGTCGCCCGACATCCATGCGGAACCACACGGTTTCCTCAAAACCAGGGCGCGGGCCGTCATTGGACGGCCGTTCGCCGCGCTGCGGCGGGCCGCTGTTATCGAGCAATTCTTCCACCGCCGGCATCTTCGACCGGTGCATACGCACCAGCGCCGCGGCAATATCCTGCGGGCTGCGCTCCAGCAGCAGGCGGTCGGCCAAGGCGCGATCCTCGTCATCGGTTTCCACCGGCACTTCCATCAGGGCGCTGAGCAGACGTTCATGATCGTTGCGGCGGATATCGTCCGGGCCGGGCACGGACAGCCATTCGGCGTTGATGCGGGCGCCGCGCAGCATGGCGTCAACACGGCGGCGCGCCGGATAGGGCACGATCAGCACGGCGGTGCCCTTCTTGCCCGCCCGGCCGGTGCGCCCCGATCGGTGCTGAAGAATCTCGGCATCGCGCGGCAGCTCGACATGGATGACCAGCGACAGATTGGGCAGATCGATCCCGCGCGAGGCCACATCGGTGGCGACACAGATGCGCGCCCGGCGATCCCGCAGCGCCTGCAACGCCTGGTTGCGTTCATTCTGCGAATGCTCGCCCGAAAGCGCTACGGCGTCAAAACCGCGCTCGATCAGGCTGGCGTGCAGGTGGCGGACATTGTCGCGCGTGGCGCAGAACAGCATCGCCGTCGGGGCTTCGTGGAAGCGCAGCAGATTGACCACGGCATTTTCGATATCGGCCGGCGCGACGGTGACTGCCTGATAGGCGATGTCGCCATGGCCGCGGTCTTCGCCGACCGTCGAGATGCGCAGCGCATCCTTCTGGTAACGCCTGGCCAGCGCCACGATCGGCTTGGGGATGGTCGCCGAGAACATGAAGGTGCGGCGGGCTTCCGGCGTCGCATCGAGGATCTGCTCCAGATCCTCTCGGAAGCCCATGTCGAGCATTTCATCGGCTTCATCGAGGATGGCGACCCTGATGCTGCCCAGGTTGAGCGCGCCGCGCTCGAGATGATCGCGCAGCCGGCCCGGCGTGCCGACGACGATATGCGCGCCCTGATTCAGCGCCTTGCGTTCCTTGGACGCATCCATGCCGCCGACACAGGTGGCGATGCGGGCACCGGTCTTGGCATAAAGCCAGATCAGCTCGCGGCTGACCTGCAGGGCGAGTTCCCGCGTCGGCGCGATGACCAGCGCCAGCGGCGCGGCCGGCCGGTCGGTGCGGCCGTCTTCACCCAGCAGTTGCGGCGCCATCGCCATGCCAAAGGCGACGGTCTTGCCGGAACCGGTCTGGGCCGAGACCAGCAGGTCCCGCCCTTCGGCTTCGGGCTGAATAACGGCGGCCTGAACAGGCGTGGGCGCGGCGTAACCACGGGCGGTAAGCGCTTCGGTGAGAAGCGGCGGCAGGGTTTCAAAAGACATGATGGCGGCGCTATGCCTGATTTCTGCGGCTTTGGCGAGTTATGCTGCGGCGCACACGGAATTGCGGCTGGGCAAGGACTGGTATATACGCAGCTATCCAAGCGAGAGAGACGCCATGAACGCTGTTACGACCAGGACGTTCCGGAGTGGCAACAGCGAGGCGGTGCGATTGCCGAAGGATATCGGTTTTGGTCCAGGGACCGAAGTGGAGATTGTCCGCAAGGGCAATGAGATCACCATTCGACCAGTGCGGCAGAGTATTGCAACGATGATCGAGAATTTGCGGAACTTGCCCAAGCCTACAACACCGTGGGTGCGTGAACCCATCGAGTTTCCGGAACGCGGGTGGACCAAATAGGCCACAAAATGGCCTGTTTACTCGATGCGAGTGTCGTGATCCATTTGCTGGAAGGTCATGAGGGTATCACTCATGCTGTATCCCTGCTCGATCCACCGCTCGCCATATCGGCGTTGACCCGATCGGAACTCGAAAACGGTGTCGCCAAGGACCCGGCAAACGCCGCAAGTCGACGGGCCATGCTCGACGAATTTCTGAACACAGTTGCCGTTTTGCCATTCGACAATGATGCTGCTGCCGAATATGGCCAACTCGTCGGAGCACTTGGCTATTCGCGGCCCCGTACGATTGATCGAATGCTTGCAGCCCAGGCGATCGTCTCAGGAGCAAGGTTCATCACCATGAATGGCGATGATTTCCGTGCCATTCATGATCTCGATCTTGAAATATGGTTTGGGTAGGGGCGAGAACCGAAGTCCCCGCCCCAACAACCTCAATAAACCTCGAACAGCCCGGCAGCACCCATGCCGCCGCCGACGCACATCGTGACGACGACATATTTCGCGCCGCGGCGCTTGCCTTCGATCAGCGCATGGCCGGTGCAGCGCGCGCCGGTCATGCCGTACGGATGTCCGATCGAAATCGCGCCGCCATTGACGTTGAGCAGTTCAGGATCGATCCCCAGCACATCGGCGCAATACAGCACCTGCACAGCAAAGGCTTCGTTCAGCTCC
>JANYCM010000389.1 GCA_025360285.1 Sphingomonadales bacterium | reverse complement strand
GGTGTTTGTCGCCGGGGCTGCCGCCGGTGGCTTTGGCGGCGCCATTGGCGCGCGGCAGTTCGGCGGCGGTGAAGGCGGCGGCGGTGGCCATGCCGAGGCGCCAGCACCGGTCGCCGCGTCACCGGTTGAATATGTCGAGATCGACAATGCCTTTACCTCCAACCTTGCCGATACCGGGCGTTACCTGCAACTGCGTGTTTCGGTGTCGACGAGTGGCGGCGCGCCGACGGTGGCGGCGATTGCGCGGCACAAGCCGGCGCTGATTTCGGCGGTGCTCTCGGTGCTCGGCGAAATGGGCGAGGCCGATGTCGCCAACCGCGCCGCAAAGGACAAATTGCGCGACCGGTTGAAGACGGCGATCAACCAAACGCTGAAGGACAAGGGTATCATCGCCGGCATCGATGATGTGTTCTTCACCAGCCTGGTGATCCAGTGAGTGACCGCAGCGATCTGGGCATCCGGTCCGAAGTGCCGCGCACAGACATCTGGGCGCAGCCGTTCCTGCCGCCGCAGGCCCGCGGCAGCGGCGATGACGACGATATGGATGCGGATTTCGGTCCCCTGCTGGCGGGGGTTGGCCGGGCACTGACGCAATTGTTCGGCCTGGCGGTGACAGTGGCGGCCGATCGCCCTTTGCCGCGCGCGGCCGAGGCACCGCGAGTCGATCCGGCGCTGGCGTCGCTGTTGGCAACTGTGCGGCTCGGCGGCGATCCGGCGCGGTCCCCGGCGAGCGCTGGCGGCGTCGTCATGGCCCGCCAGGCCGGGGCGATTGCTGCGGCTGCTGACGCGGCGGCGGCGCAATATTGGCCGCGCGAGTGCCGGTTGGCGGGGTTTGATCTGGCGGTCACGATTGTCGGTGTGGCGGCGGCGCCGCTGGCCGGTCTCACCGCCGCGCCGCTGCATGTGCTGGCGCCGCCGCGCCCGGCGCCGCTGGTGCCGGTGCCGCTGGCGGTGCTCGCTGCCGAAATCATGGCGCTGCCGGTCCGCGTGCGCGTCGAACTGGCCAGCGATACGGCGATGGTGGCGATGCTGCTGCCGCTGCGCATCGGCAGAGTGCTGCCGATCAATCCGCGCCCCGATATGCCGCTGCTGCTCGGCGATCATCGCATCGGCACGGCGACCATCACCCCGCTGCCCGATGGCCGGCAGCAGGCCTTGATCACGGCGCTCGCCGTGCAACCCGGCCATGCCGCAACCCGAGGAGATTGTTGATGAATGCGATGACACCTGGCCAGATGCAGGCGGTGGGCGAAGTGCCGGCGGCCGATCTGGGCGCCTTTGGGGCGATTTCGGTGCGGCTGGCGGTTGAGGTCGGCGCGGTGCGCCTGCCGCTGCGCGAGGTGCTGCAATTGCAGATCGGCAGCGTCCATGGGCTCGACCGGCGGGTCGACCAGCCTGTCGATGTGCTGATCAACGATCGGTTGATCGCACGCGGCGAGATCGTGTCGATTGGCGACCGTTTCGGCGTCAAGCTGACCGAGATCGTGCCAGGGGCGACGGGATGAGCGCGGCAGCCCTGGTGGCACAATTGCGGCGGGGTTGGCCGGGGCTGAAATGGCGTGAGGGCAGCCGCCATGCGCGCATCGTCGAGGCGCTGCCGCTGGGGCCGGGCAACCGGCTGCTGGTGGTGGAATTCGGCGGGCGGCATCTGCTGATCGGCCAGGGGCGCACCGGGCTGGTGCGGCTGGCGGAGGCGGAGCTGTGATCGGTATGGCCGGCCCCGATATCGCCGGGTCATTGCCGACGCTGTCGAGTTCGATCCAGATTTTGCTGCTGATGTCGGCGTTGACGCTGTTGCCCGCGGCGCTGCTGATGATGACCTGTTTCACCCGCATCCTGATCGTGCTGGCGATCTTGCGCCAGGCGCTGGGGCTGGGGCAAAGCCCGCCGAACCAGTTGCTCGTCGGCATGGCGTTGCTGATGACGGTGTTCGTCATGAAGCCCAGCCTCGACCGGATTTACGATGAAGCCTATCGCCCGATGGTGGCCGGGGCGGTGGGCGCCGATGTCGCGCTGGGGCGCGCCGGCGATGAATTGAAGCGCTTTATGCTGACCCAGACGCGCGAGGCGGATCTGCGCAAATTTGCCGAGATTGCCCGCGCCGGGCCATTCCTGCGCCCGGTCGATGTGCCGCTGGCGGTGGTGCTGCCGGCGTTTGTGGCGAGCGAATTGAAGACGGCGATGCAGATCGGCTTTGTCGTCTATCTGCCGTTCCTGGTCATCGATCTGATTGTGTCGAGCGTGTTGATGTCCTTGGGCATGATGATGGTGTCGCCGGCGACGGTGTCGCTGCCGGTCAAGCTGGCGCTGTTTGTCTCGATCGATGGCTGGACGCTGGTGCTCGGCTCGCTGGCGCGGAGTTTTGGCGGGTGAGCGGGGTCGCCATCATGGCGGCGGTGGCGGGGGACATGCCCGATGACCGGATGCTGGCGACGTTGACGCGGGCGGCGGTGATGTTGTTCGCGCGTGATGCGGCGACGTTCCTGGTGCCGATGCTGGTGGTGGCGGTGGTGGTGGGGCTTATCCAGACGATTGTTTCCGTGCAGGAATCGAGCCTGTCGTTTCTGCCCAAGCTGCTGACTTTGGTGGCGATGCTGGCGATTGCCGGGGAAGGCGTGATGCAGGGGCTGGGCGATTTCATGACCAGCGGGCTGCTCGACATGGTGGCGGCGATCCATTGACGGGCGTGGGCGATTTTGACGCGGTGGCGGTGATGACGCGGTTCAGCCTGGCCGGCGTGCGGCCGCTGGCGATGCTGGCGTTGCTGCCGGGCTTTGCCGGCGGGGCGCTGCCGTGGCGGGCGCGGCTGGCGGTGGCATCGGCGCTGGCGGCGTTCACCGCCTTTGGGCCGCAGGCGCCGGTGCTGCGCTTTGCGATGCTGCCGGGGGAGTTGCTCGCCGGGGTGCTGGCCGGGCTGGCGGTGGCGCTGGCCTTTGCGGCGGCGCAATTGGCCGGCGAAGTGGCGGCGCAGATCATCGGGCTGGGCTTTGCCAGCTTCCCGAGCGCGGGCGGCAATGTCTCGGTGATCGGCGGGTTTTACACGATGCTGATGTGGCTGGCGTTCCTGGGCAGCGATGGCCATCTGCTGCTGTTCGGCAGCGTGGTGGCGGGGCAGGGCGTGATGCCGCCCGGCGCGGTATCGGGCGAGCTGGTCGCCGCCTATGGCGCGGTGATGTTCGGTGGGGGTCTGCGGTTGGCGCTGCCGATGACGGCGATCCTGCTGCTCGGCAATCTGCTGGTGGCGGTGGCGACGCGGTCGGCGCCGCAATTGGGGGCGATGGCGGTGGGGCCATCGGCGCTGCTGGTGGCGTTCATCTGGGCCTTGCCATTGCTCTATGATGCGCTGCTCGGGCGGGCGGTGGTGACGCTGAATGCCGCGCTGGGCCTGATTGGTGGCTGAGGGCGAAAAGACCCAGCCACCGAGTGCCAAAAGGCGCCGGGAGGCAGCGGCCGAGGGCAATGTCTGGCAGCCCCGTGAGCTGGCGCCCGCCGCTGCCGTGCTGACGGCGGCGCTGGCGGGGGCGGTGGGCGGCCCGGTGCTGTGGCGGGCGATGGCGGCGTATCTCGCCGACGCGCTGGCCGGCGGGGCGGAAGGCCCTTCGCTGGCGCTGGTGCCGTGGCGGCTGCCGGCGGCGCTGGCGGTGCTGGTGCTGGTGGTGACGGCCGGGCTGTCGATCGCCGCATCCCGGCATGTCGCCTTGTCGGCGCTGGCGCCGAAATTTTCGCGGATCAACCCGGCGAACGGCCTGGGCCGGCTGTTCTCGCTCGCCGGGCTGGCGGGGGCGGGGACGGCGCTGTTGAAGGTCGCGGCGGTGGCGGGGGTGGCGCTGGTGGTGGTGCGGCCGCTGCTGCCGGCGCTGGCGTATATCGGTGATGATGGCGGGGCGCTGCTGCTGGTCGGCGATGCGGTGCTGCGGCTGGTGGCGGCATCGGCGCTGGTGCTGGCGGTGATCGCCATTGTCGATGGCGGCATTTCCTTCGTGCTGCGCGAGCGCAAGCTGATGATGACGCTGGATGAAGTGCGGCGCGAACAGCGGCAGGACAATGGCGCGCCCGAGGTCAAGGCGGCGCTCAAGCGGGCGCAATATGCCGCTGCCACCCGCCGGCTGCGGAGCGGCATGGCCGAGGCGGCGGTCGTCGTCGTCAACCCGGTGCATTTCGCCGTCGCTCTGCGCTATCGCCCCGGCGTGGACCAGGTGCCGGTGGTGCTCGAAAAAGGCCGGCTGGAGATGGCGCAGGCGGTCATTGCGGTGGCGCGGGAGCTTGGCATTCCGGTGATACGCACGCCGCGGCTGGCGCGGGCGCTGTTCTTCACGGCGGCGCGCGGCGAGGCGGTGCGCGAGGAATTGTTCAGCGCCGTGGCGACGATCCTGGCCTTCGTGATGAGCTTTGATGCGCCCCAGGAAACGCCGGCGCCGGCGGTGTTTGTGCCGCCCGATTTCGATTTTGATGAGAGCGGCGGCCGGCGCAAACCCGGCGCGCCGCTACCGTTATAGGGATAGCCATGGCCTCCATCGTTTCCACCCTGGGTGTCGGCAGCGGCATCGATACCAAGGCGCTGATCGATCAGCTTGTCGCCGCCGACCGGACGGCGCGCGCGACGCCGCTGACGACGCGCAGTGACGCGCTGACGGCGCAGATTTCGGCGCTCGGCCAGATCAAATCGGGGATGCAGGGCCTTGCCGCATCGCTGTCAACGCGGGTGACCAGCGGCGCGCTGGGCTTGCAGCCGGTGAGCAGCGACAGCGGCGTGGCGACGATCGTGCGCAGCGGCATCGGGCCGCGATCGGCCTATGCCGCCAGCATCACCGTTACCGCGCTGGCCAGCGCGCAGCGGCTGGTGGCGGCACCGCTCGCCGGCAGTGCCGCAGCCGTCGGGCTGGGCACGCTGACCATCGGTTTGGGGCGGCGCACGCCGCTGGCCGGCGGCGGCTTCAGCTTTGCTGCCGGCAGCGCCGATGCGATCAACATCACCATCGATGCCACCAACAACAGCCTGACCGGGCTGCGCGATGCGATCAACCGCGCCGGCGCCGGGGTGACGGCGAGCATCGTCACCTCGGGGGGCAGCGCCACATTGGCGCTGAAGGGCAATGATGGCGCCGACAATGGCTTTGTCATCAGCGCCGCCGAGGATGCGGCGGCGCCCGGCCTCGCGCGCTTTGCCTATACACCGGGCAATGCCAGCCTGAGCCTGACCGCCGGCGCGGCCGACGCGGCATTGACCGTCGATGGTGTCGCCGTGACGCGCAGCAGCAACACGATCGATGACCTGATCACCGGCACGCGCATCGTGCTGAAAAAGCCCGGCAGCACCGATGTGTCGGCGGCGCGCGACAGCAGCGCGCTGGAATCGACGCTGAGTGATCTGGCGACGACGCTGGAGGCCTTTCGCTCGCTGGTCGCCGATCTGCGCAAGCCGGCGACCAACACCGATCCCGCCGGCGCCCTGGCCAGCGACCCGACGGCACGCGGCATCGCCCAGCGCGTCGCCAGCCTGCTGGCCAATCCGGTGGCGGCCGCCAATGGGCTGCGGCTGCGCGATCTCGGCATCACCGCGGCGCGCGACGGCAGCATCCAGTTCGATCCGGCGCCGCTGGCCGCCCTGTCGCCGCAGCGCCAGGCCGATGCCGAGACGTTGCTGCGCAGCCTGTCGGCCCCGGCCGGCAATACGCCCTATGCGTTGCAGGCCATCGCCGGGCTGGTGACGCCGGCCAGCGACGGCCTTACCAGGCGCAAGACGGCGGTCGCCAGCGATCTTGCCGCCGTCGAAACCCGCCTGACCGCCTATCGCGATACTCTGACCAGGCAATATGCGGCGATGGATGCGCTGGTCGCGGCGTCAAAGGCAGTGGGGACGCAGCTAGACCAGCAGATCAAGATCTGGACGAACAGCAGCAACCGGTGAAGGCGGCGTTTGCCGTGACGTGCACCCCTGATTGTTACCTTTCAGAAGTAGAATCCTTTGCTTTAATGGCTGATGGTTGATGTGTTGGCAACGGGGTTGGGGGCATGCCCCCAACCCCGTTGGCCGGCGATCTCGGCGGGGGTGCACGTCAGTAGGTCCGGTCGATCCCGGCATCGACGGCAAGCACCTCCTGAGCAACGCCGCGCGCCATTCGCAAGCGACGCACATTCCAGGCAACAAGCTTTTTCGCATCTGAAGCGTCCCGGGTTTTCCGGAGGCGGTTTGGTTTGAAAGTCCGCTACCGGCACATCGCCCGTTGAAAGCTGGCAGACCGCTTGCCCCCCGAGCAGTCGTTTCTGAGTCAGATGACGAACGACCGAAACAGGCTCGAAAGCAGACATGTAGTGCGTGAGCCCAAGCCCTACGCATTCCCCGGCACCGCAATATGCAACCGCCGCATTTTCTCGATCAGCGTCGTGCGTTGCAG
>JANYCM010000370.1 GCA_025360285.1 Sphingomonadales bacterium | reverse complement strand
TTCTGCGCCTGTTCCGGGGCTTGCCAATACGGCTCCCGAGCGAGCTTAGTTGAGGTCCGGTATTGCCTCGATCGTGCTCCGGCCGAAATACACATCCGGAGACGCGGCGCGCCACGGCGGCAATCGGACCATGGCGCGCGTGAACAGAGTAGAGGCGATTTGACGGGCCAACCAGGCTTGCAGTCCTGGCAGTGACTGGGCACCGAAGCAGGCCCGGTCGACATGCGCAAATTGGCGGACAAAGGGCAGCACGTCAGCATCGGCGAGCGATGGTGTCGTACCGCCCAGATAATCGAGGTCTGTCAGTCGCGCTTCGAGCTCGCACAGCCAATCGATGCCAGCCTGTCGATGGACGACGAGTTCGTCGCTGAGCCGATCGGCGTATTTGTAGCGATCCAGATGAAGCTTGAACGGGCCGTCGTTCGCGGCAATCAACGCTGCATCGTTTCTGCCCAGCCAGCTCTCCGGGTCGTGCCGGCGCAGGGCCCAGTGCATGATGTCAAGGCTTTCATCGATGACCGCGCCGCTCGGCAGAACCAGGACAGGCACCGTGGCCTTGGCCGAAGCGGCGAGCAGCTCGGCCGGCTTGGCGCGGAGCGCGACTTCGCGGATCACCACTTCGGTGCCGCTGACCAACAGCGCCAGCCGCGCCCGCATCGCATAGGGGCAGCGCCGGAAGCTGTAGAGAAGCGGTCGTTCAGTCAAGCGCGCGGCGCGGCAGCACCGCTCCGATATGCGTCTCGCCGCGCGCCGCTGCGAGCCCGGCCTGGCGATGGCGTTCGGCGTAGCCAGCGCGCTGGCCGTCGTCGCGTTCCGCGTGACAGGCGGGACAGCTGACCCCGACAACATAGAGCTCGGACGCCCGATCGCCGGCACCGAGCGGCGCGCGGCAGGCACGGCACAATTCGTGACTGCCCGGCGCGAGGCCATGACCGACCGCAACGCGCTCGTCGAAGACAAAGCACTCGCCGGTCCACAGGCTGTCGTCGGCGGGCACGCTTTCAAGATAGTTCAGGATGCCGCCCTGAAGGTGGTGGACGTTGGTGATGCCCTCGCTGATCAGAAACGCTGTCGCCTTTTCGCACCGGATGCCGCCGGTACAGAACATCGCCACTTTCGGCGCGCCGTCCCCCGCAAACAGCCTGTCGCGATGCTGGCGGAACCACGCCGGAAAATCGCGAAACGACGGGGTCGCTGGGTTGACCGCTGCGGCAAAACTTCCGATCCGGACCTCATAGTCGTTGCGCGTGTCGATGACGACCGTGGCGGGGTCGGAGATCAGCGCGTTCCAATCCTGTGGCGCCACATAGCTGCCGGTTGTCAGCGGATCGAGACCGGGCTGGCCCATCGTCACGATCTCGGTCTTGAGACGAACCTTCATGCGATGAAACGGCATCGTTGCCGCGCGCGCCCGTCTAGCCTTGAGATTGGCACAGCCCGGCAGGGTACGGATATGCGACAGCACCCGCTCAACGCCGGCGGCCGTTCCCGCAATCGTGCCATTGATACCCTCCGGCGCAAGCAGCAGTGTCCCCTTGACGCGCTGTGCCGCGCAGATCTGCCCGAATGGTGCCACAAGTGCCGCGCAGTCCGGCAGCGGGGTAAAACAATAGAAGGAAGCTACGTCCACGGCGGACACTTTCGGATCGTTCACAGTTTCAGTTTCACAGATTGCCAACGTGACCACGGCAAAGCCTTAATAGCCGACCGCCGCCAAGGCCAGTGGCCGGCGTCCGGCAGCAAGCTCTGCTGCGCCAACAGATTGATCACCCGCCATGCGCACCCAGGGCCGGCTCCGTCGTGACGCGAAATGAGGCAATGCCCCGGTCCGACCCCGCGAGCCACTTGCCGGCCGGGATGTGTAGAAGGACGGCGCGGATGCCTGATAATGACCAGATATTGCCAGGATTGGGACCTGTTCCGCCGGCTGAAAAACAGGCAGAGACCGTTTGGTGACGTCTGCGCCACGCACCATAAACCAGATGTGATTTTCAGGATGCCCCGCCGGGCGGTGCGGGGCTTGTTGTGCGGATGTGCGGCCGCGCCGGGCAATATTGGCATCGTCTTGCCGGCCCCCCTGTCACCTGGCACGATCTGGGCATGAACCGCGCCTGGTACACCGCAAATGCTGCCAGCTTCGCCGCCGCCGACGCACTGGCGATCCTCGGCGCGTTGGCGGGTGCCTCTCAATTTCCCGACGAACCGACGCAAAAATCGGCGTGGGCCTTTGAAATCACCCATCTTCAAGCGCTGGCCCTTGCCCTTCCCGGTGCCCATATCCTTATGGAATTCAGCATTCCGCGCATGGGCCGCCGTGCCGACGCCATCATTGTCGCTAACGGACTCATATTTGTCCTTGAATACAAGGTTGGCGAAAAGGATTTTCCGCGGCATGCGCTTGAACAGGCCCATGGCTATGGCCTTGACCTGAAGAATTTTCACCTCACCAGCCATGACAAAGCAATTATCCCGCTGTTGATTGCGACAGAAGCACCGGCCCAACAGATTGGACTGGGCTTTTGGGCGCCGGACAAGGTCCATACGCCGATCCGCTGCAGCCCTGGTGACGTGCTGCCGACCATCCGCCAGATGCTCGCAAGCGGCGATGCCCCTGGCTTTGACGCAATAGAATGGGCCGCCGGCGCCTATCGGCCCACCCCCACTATCGTTGAAGCCGCCGAAGCGCTGTTTCGGGGCCATGACGTCGCCGAAATATCACGGTCCGAAGCCGGCGCGGAAAACCTGACATTGACCGCTGCCGCTATTAAATCGGTCATTGCGCGGATGAAAGCCGGCGGCGGCAAGGCAATCTGCTTCGTCACTGGCGTGCCCGGCGCCGGCAAGACCCTGGCAGGGTTGAACATTGCTTGCGGTCGCATGGCCCGCGATATCGGCGAGGACGCAACCTTCCTTTCCGGCAATGGCCCGCTTGTCGATGTCCTGCGTGAAGCGTTGAAACGCGACGTCCGTGCCCGCAAGGGAATCGCATCAACGGCCGATCCCGATGGCCGCCACCTCGCAGCGCGATCACCCGACAAATTTGTGCAAAACGTCCATCACTTCCGCGACGAATATATCGATCAAGCCCAGGTCCCTTCGGAACATGTCGTGGTCTTTGATGAAGCCCAGCGCGCCTGGGACAAGAAGCAAACCGCCGATTTCATGCGCAAGAAGCGCGGCCAAGCCGGATTCGACCAATCGGAGCCAGCCTTTCTGCTGTCGGTCATGGATCGGCATCCGGATTGGTGTGTCGTCGTCTGCCTGGTCGGCGAGGGCCAGGAAATCAACCGCGGTGAAGCCGGTATCGCCGAATGGATACGCGCCCTGCAAAGCGATCTGCCGGACTGGGAGATTCACCTGCCGCCGCATTTGCTGGGCGACGATAGCAGCCTTGATGCGGGGCTACGCTGGCATCTTGGCAATCGGGTCAAAACGCCTGAGCCGGCCCTACATCTCGCAGTGTCCCTTCGTTCCTTTCGCGCTGAAACTGTTTCGGCACATGTCGCCGCGCTGCTGGGCGACGACGCCGCAAGGGCACGAGCCACACGACCGGCCGCCAATGATTTTCCCATCTTGCGCACCCGCAACCTGGCAGCCGCCCGCTCCTGGCTGCGCGACAACCGCCGTGCCGGTGAACGCGCCGGGCTGTTGGCCTCGTCAAACGCCCTGCGCCTCAAACCCGAAGGCATCTACGTCAAGGCCGATATCGATGTCTGCAACTGGTTCCTCAACACCATGGACGATGTGCGATCGTCAAATTCGCTTGAGGACGCGGCTACCGAATTTGCTGTGCAAGGTCTTGAGCTCGATTGGACCTGCGTTGCCTGGGACCTCAATCTGCGTCGCAAACCCGCGTGGGAAGCCCGCGAATTTCGCGGCACACGCTGGCAAGCAATCCATGACGACCCTGGCAGCCTTGGCCGTGCCGATTATGTCCGCAACGCCTATCGCGTCCTACTCACCCGTGCCCGCCAGGGCATGGTGATCTTCATTCCGCCCGGTGATCCCGCCGATGCCACGCGACCACCTGCCGATTACGACGCCATCGACGCCTGGCTCGCCGCATGTGGCATCCCCACCCTGCCAGTTCGGCGGGATGACGGGGCGGGCATAAGGCGCTAAGCCGGCGCGGCACACTGCCCGCAAAAGGAACATTCCATGACGACATCGCGTGAAGTCCGCCTGATCAGCCGCCCTGTCGGCACGCCGACGGCCGCCAATTTCGAAGTCGCCACGGTGGACGTTGCCGCTCCTGGTGCCGGCGAAGTCCTGGTGCGCAACACCTGGATGTCGGTCGATCCCTATATGCGCGGGCGGATGTATGATCGCGCCAGCTATGTGCCGCCATTCCAGATCGGCGAGGCGTTGCAGGGCGGCGCGTTGGGCGAAGTCATTGCGTCGAACGCCGAAGGCTTTGCGCCGGGTGATCTTGTGTCCTCGATGTTCGGCTGGCGGGAATCATTCGTCGCCCCGGCAGCGGCGTTGGAAAAGCTGCCGCGCACCACCAATGTGCCCGACCAGGCCTTCCTCGGCGTGCTCGGCATGCCCGGCCTTACCGCTTATGCCGGCCTCCTCGAAATCGGCCAGCCCAAGCCGGGCGAAACGGTGTTCGTATCGGGCGGCGCCGGCGCTGTCGGCTCGGTTGTCGCGCAGATCGCCAAGATCAAGGGCTGCACCGTCGTCGCCACGGCGGGCAGCGATGCCAAGTGTGACTGGCTGCGCTCGCGCGGCGTTGATCATGCCATCAACTATCGCAATGGCGACCTTCTCGGTCAGGTCAAGGCGGCTGTGCCCAAGGGCATCGATGTCTATTTCGACAATGTCGGCGGCGAACATCTGGAAGTCGCCATTGAAATGGCGCGGCCGTTCGCGCGCTTTGCCGAATGCGGCATGATTTCGGCCTATAATGACATGGAGGCCGCCCCCGGCCCGCGAAACATCATCCAGGTCGTTGGCAAATCACTGCGCATCCGCGGCTTCATCGTCATGGAATTCGCCGCCCTGCGCCCGCAATTCCTGAAGGACATGATGGGCTGGATCGCCGATGGCAGCCTGGCCTGGGAAGAAACCGTGCTGGATGGCGTGGCCAAGGCACCCGATGCCTTCATTGGGCTGTTTTCGGGCGGCAATACGGGGAAGATGCTGGTCAAGCTGTAGGGCAAATTGTGGCGGCGGCGCGATCCCGTGCCGCCGCCCTTATGACCGCAATTCAAACACCAGATTGAACGGCGTTTCGGCGGCGCGGCGGAAATGGCCAAAACCCGCCTGGCGCGCTACCTCGGCCAACCGTGCCTCGCCGGCCTGGGCACCCAGCCCCAGCCCGACTTCCTGAGACAGTGACGCCGGGGTGCATAAAAACGTCGAGGCCGAATAGAAAATGCGGCCGACAGGGTTGAGATTATCCTCCACCTTGTCGCCGGCGAAAGGCTCCACCAGCAGGAAAGTGCCGCCCGGCGCCAGTTGCGCGCGGATATGCGCGGCGGCGCCCACCGGGTCACCCATGTCGTGCAGGGCATCGAAGATGGCGATCAGATCATAGGGCCCGTCGGCAAATTCCTTGGCAGCGGCAACTTCGAAATTGACGCGATCGGCAACCCCGGCTTCGGCGGCGGCGACGCGGGCGCGATCGATCGACCCGGCGTGATAATCAAAACCGGTGAAGACTGATTTTGGATAGGCCTGCGCCATCAGAATCGTCGAGGCGCCATGGCCGCAGCCGACATCGGCAACCTTGATGCCGGCCTCCAGCCCGGCCACCACGCCGTCCAGCGCCGGCAACCAGCTTGATACCAGATTGGCGTTATAACCGGGGCGGAAAAAGCGTTCGGTGCCGCGAAACAGGCAGGTATGATGTTCGTGCCAGCCAACACCGGCGCCACTTTCAAAGGCGGCGGCGATCTTGGGTTCATCGGCAAACATTGCGGCGATGATCTCGAACGCCCCGGTCATGAACGCCGGGCCGCCTTCATCAGCAAACACCATCGCCTGTTCAGGATTGAGGTGGAACCGCCCGCTGTCCGCATCATAATCGACATAGCCGGCGGCCGCCTGCGCCGACAGCCATTCGCGGACATAACGTTCATGGGTGCCGCTGGCCACGGACAGGTCGGCCGGCGTTGCCGCGCCCAGCCCGGCGAGCGCCTTGTATAGCCCCAGCCGATCGCCCAAAACCACCAAAGCCGCCGACATGGCGGCCCCCAGATCGCCGACCATCCGCCCGGCAAAGTCGTTCAGCCGGTCCATGTCGAGCGGCCGTGTCGCTGTTGTCGCCATAATGCCTCCCCCGAATCAGGGCGGAGTTTCCAACGTTCAGCCTGCGACAGCAAGCCGCATCATCCAGCGGTCCCGTCGCCATGGTCGGGCCGGCGGGCCGT
>JANYCM010000289.1 GCA_025360285.1 Sphingomonadales bacterium | reverse complement strand
GTGATCACGGCGGATGGCGTCACCATCCTCAACGCCAATGATGCCAAGCTGGCCGGCAGGCCACTGGATCAGCTTTTGGCGGCGCACCCCAAAATCGATGTGGCGCTGCGCAGCCACAGCTCGGCCAATGCCCATGCCAATTTCCACGTCATTGGCGAACCCGATGAAATGCAGGATGATGCAACGCGCTATCTGCACAGTTTTTCGCTGTTCATGGCGCGGGTGAAGCCGCGCTACGCCATCCCCTTCGCCAGCAACAATTGCCTGCTGCACGATGAATCCTTCGCCTATAACCGCCTCGTCCAGACGCCGGTGATGGTGCGCGATTATTTCCGCGCCTTTGCCGCCGAACGGCGCCTTGCCACCGAAATCGAGATCATGGTGCCCGGCGACAGTTGGTCGCCGGAAACCGGCTTTGCCCTGCAGGACAAGGATTGGTTTACCAATCGCGACGCGCATATCGCCGAATATCGCGCCCGGGTGCAGCCAACATTGTTGCGCCAGGCGGCGTTGGAGGCGCGGGTGGCGGTGCCGCTGGCGGCGGTGACGGGCTTTGTCGGCAAATTGTCGGCGCTGCTGCCCGGCGTGCTGCGCCGCCGCGTCGCCTATAACGTGCTGCTGGTCGCCCGCTCGGCGCGCGGCACCGATGGTTTTGCCGTCAACCTGGGGCTGGGCACGGTGCGCGCCGTGGCCGAGGCGGATTTTGCTAGTTTCGACAAGCGCATCGAATTTCCGGCGCTGGTGCTGCTGCAATCCCTGAAGATGAACATGTTCGGCCATGCCGCCATCTGCCGCCGGGTGAATTTCCACGCCGTGCGTGCCGAACTGCCGCGGCTGTGGCGCTTCCTCAACATGCTGGATTGGGCGGAGGCCGAAATGTTCCCGCTGTCGCGGCATTTTTCGCGGCGCAGTATCAACGCCGCGCTGCCGCGCTGGCGCGAAGGCCTGCTCTATGCCGGCGTCGCCGCCCAGGTGGCGCGCGGCCGGCCGCTGGCCCAGATTGAAGCCAATTTACTCGGTGTGGAGAATTAAATCATGTCGCTCCTGAAAGCCTCGCGTGCCTACAAGCCCTTCGAATACCCTTGGGCCTATGATTTCTGGAAACGCCAGCAGCAGATCCACTGGATGCCGGAGGAAGTGCCGCTCGGCGAGGATTGCCGTGACTGGGCGCAGAAACTCACCGATCATGAACGCAATCTGCTGACGCAGATTTTCCGCTTCTTCACCCAGGCCGATGTCGAGGTGCAGGATTGCTATCATGAAAAATACGGCCGGGTGTTCAAACCGACCGAAATCAAGATGATGCTGGCGGCGTTCAGCAACATGGAAACGGTGCACATCGCCGCCTACAGCCATCTGCTCGATACGATCGGCATGCCCGAAAGCGAATACAGCGCCTTTCTCAATTACAAGGAAATGCGCGACAAGCATGATTTCATGGGCAGCTTCGGCGTGGACCGCGATGCCGATATCGCCCGCACGCTGGCCATGTTCGGCGGCTTCACCGAAGGCCTGCAATTGTTCGCCAGCTTTGCCATGCTGATGAATTTTCCGCGCTTCAACAAGATGAAGGGCATGGGCCAGATCGTCACCTGGAGCGTGCGCGATGAATCGCTGCATTGCGAAGGCATCATCAAGCTGTTCCACGCCTTTTGCGCCGAAACCGGCGTGATGACGTCGAAGCTGCGCGACGATATCGCCGATGTCTGCCAAAAGACGGTGCGGATGGAGGACGCCTTTGTCGATCTCGCCTTCGAAATGGGCCCGGTGCCGGGGATGACCCCCAATGACATCAAGAAATACGTCCGCTTCACCGCCGACTGGCGGATGAAACAGCTCGGCATGAAACCGATCTACATGATCGACGAACACCCGCTGCCCTGGCTGACGCCGTTGTTGAACGGGGTGGAACACGCGAACTTCTTCGAAGCCCGCGCGACGGAATATTCGAAGGCGGCGACCAAGGGGAACTGGAACGAGGTCTGGGATGCGTTCGACAACCGCAAGGGCGCCAAGGCGTTGAGCGAGGGGCCGGCGGCGAATGAGGTTGATGACCGGCAGGGGGGATTGCTGGGGGTGGCGGCGGAGTAGGGGGGAATGGAAAATCTGACCTCAAAGCTGCGGTGCTTTCCGCACTACAGTAGCCTGGCGGCTCCGGATCCATAGCGGATATTGCCCGCAATATCTGGGAGCATCATGAGGCAGAATTACGCAACAGCGGTGACCTTTTTTTATACATGGCAGTACGATATGCGTTGGGCGGGCCAATTCCTTCAGAACGAAGGAAAATTACAAAAAAGGGCGATCGAGGTCGTTGGAAATTGGTTCGTTAGTCTTCGCATTTGACGTCCGAAGTCCTTCTCCCGCGTGCGGAAGAGGCGAGAGACGGCGCAGCCGGCCCGGGTGAGGGTGTTCTTCTGGTTTCGGCGCGCGGGTACACCCTCACCCGGCGCGCTGGCGCGCGTCTCGCCTCTCCCGCGGGCGGGAGAGGGGGTTGTTGAACGGCGGTCGGTGCTTAGACTGGGGCAATGTCGCGCGTCATTCGCCTTGTCAGCCCACATGCCGCCCCGCTGCGCCAGGCCATGCCCGAGGCGGAGGCGCGCTTGTGGCAGCAACTGCGCGATCGGCGCCTGATGGGCCACAAGTTCCGCCGGCAGCACAGCATCGGGCCGTCCGTCGCCGATTTCGCCTGTGTGGCGGCGCGGCTGGTGATCGAGCTCGACGGGTCCCAGCATGCAGAGGCCGAAGCCGCCGACAGTCGCCGCACCGCTTTTCTGGTTGCCGGGGGCTGGACGGTGATCCGGTTCTGGAATGCGCGGGTGCTGACCGACATGGACAATGTGCTGCGCGACATTATCGGGCATTTGCCGCCGCCATAGGCCCCTCTCCCGCCTGCGGGAGAGGCGAGAGACGCGCTCTTGAGCGGCCCGGGTGAGGGTGTTTTTCTTGCTTCGACGCTTGGGTACATCCTCACCCGCCGCGCCTGCGACGAAGGTCGCCTTCGCGACGCCGCGCGAGTCGCCTCTCTCGCAGGCGGGAGAGGGAGATATGAGCGTGGCAAAGCCCGCCGCCTCAGGCAAAAATCTCCCCCAACACCCTGGCACCCCCGCCAACGGCCCCGCTTTCACCCGCCCCGGCCGACGCAGGCCCTGGCTCCAACGCCCGCGCCTCCTGAATTTGGCGCTGTCCTACACAGCGGTTTTGTGTCACACTCTGCGCGTAATCAGCTCTTTGAAATTGTTGGATATCTTCAGGATTCGCGCCGCAAGGGCGCAAAAGTCCCGCACCCGGGATCGGTGTGACTTTTGGGACTTTTGATGGATTTGGGGAGGGCGGAATGGACCATGACGATGCCCGCCGTCAGCCGCCGAGGCCGTGTCGATCAGGGTCCATGCGTTGGTGCAGGACGCGGGCGATGGTCAACATATCGTCGTCGGCGACATAAAACATGATGTGGCTTCGATACGACCAACTGCGCAGCCCGGCCGCCAGGTCCGGGCGAGGCCGGCCGATGGCGGGAAACTCCTGCAGCCGGCCGAGGATTTGATCAAGACCGCCGCGCCAATCGAGCGCCACGGCGACACCGCATTCCTCGGCGCCGTGCCGGAAGATGGCGATCAGGTCGAAGGCGGCTTCAGTACGAAAATTGTCGTCAAGCAATACGTGCCATGGCGATTTCGAAAATCTCGTCTAGACTGTGCGGGCTGATCCCGCTGGCCAGGCCCTTGTCAATTTCGGCTTTGAGTGCGGCGCGTTGTTCGGCAATTTTACGATCTCGTTCGACAAGGTCGCTCAGATACGCCTCGGCATCCGGCCAGGCCCCCGTGGCAACACGCTGGGCGATCCATTCGCGTGCCGGTTCGGCGAAGCTGTTGGGCGTATCGGCCATGACCAGAAGCTGATCGCAGCAGGTGCAAAAGTCAACAAAAGGGGTCTGGGGTTATACCCCAGCCGCCGGCGGCATTCCGCCTTCCCCCGTCCCCGGCCTTTGTCTAACAACAGTGTCATGATCCAAGGGAGCGAGCGGTTGTGGCATCGGGGTTGATTGCGTTGCTCGACGATGTGGCGGCGATTGCCAAGGTGGCGGCGGCGTCGCTGGACGACACGATCGCCGCGGCGGGCAAGGCGTCGGCGAAGGCGGCCGGAGTGGTGATCGATGATGCCGCGGTGACGCCGCGTTATGTGCATGGTTTCAGCCCGGCGCGGGAATTGCCGATTGTCGGCAAGATTGCGCTGGGGTCCTTGCGCAACAAGCTGTTGCTGCTGTTGCCGGGGGCGATTTTGCTGAGCGCGGTGGCGCCCTGGGTGATCAATCCGCTGTTGATGGCGGGCGGCGCATTCCTGTGTTTCGAAGGCGCCGAAAAGCTGTACGAGATATTGTGGCCGCATGCCGAACCGGCCGATGATCCAGTGGATGATGAGGGCGAGACGTCGGCCGATGTCGAGAACGCCATGGTCAAGGGGGCGATCCGCACCGATCTGATCCTGTCGGGCGAGATCATGGCGATTTCGCTGGCGAGTGTTGCCGACAAGCCGATCATCGAACAGGCGGTCGTGCTGGCGGTGGTGGGGTTCAGCATTACCGGGCTGGTTTATGGCGGGGTGGCGCTGATCGTGAAGGCCGATGATGCCGGGCTGGCGCTGGCGGGCACGCGGTTGCCGCTGCTGCGCGCCGTGGGGCGCGGGCTGGTGACCGGGATGCCGCCGTTTTTGAAGGCGCTAGCCGGGGTCGGCACGGCGGCGATGCTGTGGGTAGGCGGCGGAATATTCGTGCATGGCCTGGAACAATTGGGCGTTTCGGAGCCGGCGCATTCGTTTCACCGGTTTGCCGAAGCGGCGGGGGCGGCGGCCGGGCCGGCGGTGGCCTGGCTGACGGGGGCGCTGGCGTCCGGGCTGTTCGGGGTGGTGCTGGGCGGGGCGATTGTCGCGGCGCTGCACCTGTTGCCGCGCCGGGGCGGGCATTGACGGCCGGCGTCGCCACGTGTATTGTTATTGCAATACAGTTAGGAGCCTGACCGATGAAAGCAATTTTCCCGCTGCTTGCCACCGCTGCGATGGTCCTGACCGGGTGCAGCGTCAGCGCCGACAAGGACGACGCCAAGGGCGCCAAGGTGAGCGTTTCGGTCAGCGACAAGGAAGACGGCGACAGCGTCATCAACATCGACAGCGACAAGGACGGCGGCAAGTTTGAACTGAAACTCCCCGGCGGCATCCAGGCCAATGTCAAGGTGCCCGAGGGGATGGGCGGCAACACGCACTTCGATATCGATGGCGTGGGGCTTTACCCCGGTGCCAAGGTCGGCAGTGTCAATGTGCGCGCCTTTGATGGCAACAGCGATAGCAAGGCGACGGTGAAGATCGGCTTTACGGCGCCGGCCGATGCCGCGGCGGTGGCCGATTGGTATCAGCAGCAGTTTGCCGCGAAGAAGGTGTCGGTCAGCCGCAGTGGTGATACGCTGTCCGGCAAGACCGAGGACGGCGACGATTTCACCCTGGGCCTGGAAAAGGCCAGTGCCGGCGGGGCGCAGGGCCTGTTGACGATCATGGACCGCAAGAAGGATTAGCGCCGTCGCTCCTAAAGCGATCCGGCCTTGAAGGTGTTGCAACTGGCGATGGTGCCGCCCTGCATCCCCTGCTGAAACCAGCGGACGCGCTGCGCACTGGAGCCATGGGTGAAGCTTTCGGGGACGATTGTACCCTGCGCCGCCTTTTGCAGGGTGTCGTCGCCGATGGCGGTGGCGGCGCGCAGGGCTTCCTGGACATCGCCGGGTTCGAGCAGCGCGGCATTGTCCTTGGCCCAGACGCCGGCGAGGCAATCGGCCTGCAATTCCACCCGCACCGAAATGGCGTTGGCCTGGGTTTCGGAGGCGCGTGATTGCGCCTGCTGCGCCTTTTCGGAAATGCCGAGCAGATTCTGGACATGGTGGCCGACTTCATGGGCGATCACATAGGCAGCGGCGAAATCACCGGGGGCGCCGAACCGCTGGCTGAGTTCGTCAAAGAAGCTCTGGTCGAGATAGACCTTCTGGTCGGCAGGGCAATAAAATGGGCCGGACGCCGATTGTGCGGCGCCGCAGCCGGAGCGGACGCTGCCGCTGAACAGCACGAGTTTCGGGGCGCGATACTCTTGTCCGGTTTCGGCCGGGAATTGCTTGCCCCATGAATCTTCTGTGGTCGCCAGCACCTTGGCGACGAAACGATCGCTCTCGCTGGCCGGGCGGGCGGCGGGCGCGGGCTGGCCGATCTGCTGGGTGGGAGCGCCGGGGCCACCACCGCCAAGCAGGGTCAGCGGGTTGATGCCGAACACGACCCCGACAATCAGCAAGATGACGATGGTGCCGCAGCCCATGCTGCCGCCGCCCAATTGCAGGCCACCGCTGCCAAAGCCGGGCAGGCTGAAACCGCCGCCTTCACCGCGGCGATCTTCGATATTGCTGCTCTCGCGTTCGTCATCAAGGCGCATGTGAACGATTCCTAGCGAGCGAAAGCGCGGTTGAGAAGCATGGCAAGCCGAACGCCGGCGCGTTCGATCTGTTCCCGCACCGCCGGCGTGGCGGCAGCGATGTAGCGCGCATCGATCTGAGCCCGCAGCGGTGATTTGGCCGGGCAGGTATCGGGATAATCCTTCAGCTCCGGATAGACGACAGTGCGCGACAGGTCCCAGCTTTCACGGGCCCAATCGCTGATCTCGCCCTTCGTCCAGGTGCGGCGCTGGGCGGCGGTGGGGGATAGCGCCGTGATCGCCGGCGGTTCGGTGAGGGCGCGTTCGGCGAGTTCGGAATCCCAGATACGGTGCAGGTTCATCCGGTCGGGCGCCTTGGCGCCATAGGCGGCGCGGACGTCATTGCCGCCCTTGTCATTCTTTTCGCCGATGTGCAGCGGCATGTGCATGTCGCCGACAAAATGCACGACAAAGGCCAGCGCCTGGGCGCGATCGGCCGGGCTAGCATGGCGATCGGCGGCGATGGCGAGCTGGCGCGGAATTTGGGCGGTGACGCAATTACCGTCAGGGCATTTGGCAGCGGCGTCAAAGGGCTGACAAACATCGATGTTCTGATAATGCCAGGGGAAGCTGAAATTGAAGCGATCGGGCAGGGACCGCACGCAATCCGGCCAGACCGAGGCATCTTCCATTGTGGCAAGCGGGCAGGCGGGTGTGTCGATGGCGGCGCCCTTGGCGAGGATGCGGCGGACTTCGGCGCGGGCACGCGGCGTTAATTCCACACTGGCGATGCGCGCCGACAGGCGATGGGCATATTCGCCCCAGGCCAGCGCCGGGGCGGGCAGGGCGGCCAAAGCCATGGCGGCGAACAGGGCGGAGAGCGGGCGAAGAGTCATACCGCCTTCTATGCCGCAAGCATGACGGGCTGGCGACTATTCTTCGCTGGGCCTATGCTGCCTCTTGCATCACGGCCACATGTTGCACATCTGCCACGTGGATTGGACATGACAGGATGACAATGCGCGATCCCTATACAGTTCTGGGTGTCGGGCGCGGTGCCAGCGCTGCCGAAATCAAAAAGGCCTATCGCAAGCTGGCGAAGGAAAACCACCCCGACCGCAACGCCGATAATGCCAAGGCGCTGGAACGCTTCAAGGAAGCCAATTCGGCCTATGAGCTGTTGTCGGATACCGACAAGAAGGCGCGGTTTGACCGCGGCGAGATCGGCCCGGATGGCAACCCGACGTCGCCCTTTGGCGGTGGTGCCGGCGGCGGTTTTCGCGGCGGTGGTGATCCCTTTGCCCGCAGTGCCAGTGGCGGCGGTGGTGGCCGGGGCGGCAATGCCGGGTTCGATTTTGGCGGGGGCGGTGCCGATGACCTGTTTTCGGAATTGTTCGGCGGCCGCAGCCCTTTTGGCGGCGGTAGTGGTGGCGGGTTTCGCCAGCAGCCGCAAAAGGGCAATGATGTTGCTTATCGGCTGACCGTGCCGTTCGAGGATGCGGCGGCGTTGAAGCCGCAGCGGGTGACGCTGAAATCCGGCCGCACTTTGGAATTGAAACTGCCGGCCGGGCTGGAATCAGGCCGGCAGGTGCGGATGGCCGGGCAGGGCGATGCCGGGCCGGGCGGCAATGGCGATGCGTTGGTGACACTGGAAATCGCCCGGCACCGCTTCTTCCGCCGCGATGGCGATGATGTGCGGCTTGATCTGCCGCTCAGCCTGTCGGAAGCCGTGCTGGGTGCCAAGGTGCGCATGCCGACGGTGGAAGGCGCTGTGACCTTGACGGTGCCGCCGGGGACGACGTCGGGCAAGATATTCCGCCTGAAGGGCCGCGGCTTCACAAGGGCCGATGGCAGCCGCGGCGACCAGCTGGCGATGATCCTGGTGGATTTGCCGGCAGACGATCAGGCATTGAAGGATTTCGCTGCGGGCTGGCAGGACGCGCGCAGCGTGCGCCGCGAGCTGGGGGTGTGAAACCCGCCGGCCGCCGGACCGTTGCCCCCGGATGAAGCTGATCACAACGTTTTTGGGGCGCAACCGCCGCGTGGTGCAGGTGCTGCGCGACACAATTGTGGGTGCTTGGGCCGACGGCTTCGTTCATGCCGGCAATTTGGCCTATCTTTCGTTGCTGACGCTGTTTCCGTTTTTCATCGTGCTGGCGACGGTGGCCGGTACGCTGGGCCGCACCGACGATGGCCTGCGCGCCATCACGGTGTTTCTCCACACCCTGCCGCCCGACGTCGCCCTGCTGGTTGCCAAGCCGATCAGTGACGTCATCGGGGTGCGCGCTTCAAGCGGTTTGCTGACCTTTGGCATTCTGGTGACACTGTGGACCGTCAGTGGTTTCATGGAAACCGTGCGCGCCATCATCCGCAACGCCTATGCCGTGCCGGCCGGGGCGCGATCATGGCGGTTTCGCGCCGGATCGATATTGATCGTGTTTGCGGCGGTGCTCGCCATGCTGGTGGCGCTGGCGGCCCAGGTGCTGCTCACCGGGGCGGTGGCTTTTGTCGATCGGTTGATGCCGGCCGCCGATGATGTGTTTCGCACCCTGGGGCTGGGCCTGGGGCGGTTCGTGCCGGCGGCGGTGCTGTTCACCGCGCTGTATGCGCTGTTCTATGTGCTGACCCCGCAGCGCTTTCGCGTGCTGTCCTGCCCGATCTGGCCCGGCGCCCTGGTGACGATGCTGACCTGGGTGGGAACGACGATGGGCATGCCCTGGGCGCTGGGCCTGTTCGGCGGTTACAGCCTGACCTATGGCTCGCTCGCGGGGGTGATCGTGGCGCTGCTGTTCTTCTATATCATTGGATTGGGGCTGGTGGCGGGGGCCAACCTCAACGCGGCTCTCGCCAAAGGCCGCCAAAGCCGGCTAGAGATCGTTCCAACAACAGAATAATGGCTGGAGACCTATGGCCGGATTGATGAAGGGCAAGCGGGGCCTGATCATGGGCGTCGCCAATGATCGCAGCCTCGCCTGGGGCATTGCCAAGGCGATTGCCGAACAGGGCGGCGAAATCGCCTTTTCCTATCAAGGGGATGCGCTGGAAAAACGGGTGCGGCCGCTGGCGGAATCACTGGGACAGGCGCGGCTGTACGAATGCGATGTGGCGAGCGAAGCCAGCATGGATGCGTGTTTTGCGGCGTTGGCGGCGGAATGGCCGACGATCGATTTCCTGGTCCATGCCATAGGATTTTCGGACAAGAATGAGCTGCGCGGCCGCTATGTCGATACCAGCATGGACAATTTCGCGCTGACCATGAATGTTAGTGTGTTCAGCTTTACCGCTGTCGCCCAGCGGGCCCTGCCGATGATGCCGGACGGCGGCGCGCTGCTGACGCTTAGCTATTATGGCGCCGAAAAGGTCATCCCGCATTATAATGTCATGGGGGTCGCCAAGGCGGCGCTGGAGACATCGGTAAAATATCTGGCAATGGACCTGGGACCGCAGAAGGTGCGGGTGAATGCCATTTCCGCCGGCCCGATCAAGACGTTGGCCGCCAGCGGAATCGGCGATTTCCGCTACATCATGAAATGGAACGAATATAATGCGCCGCTGCGCCGCAATGTGACAATCGAGGATGTTGGCGGCGCGGGGATGTATCTGCTCAGCGACCTTTCGGGCGGCGTGACGGGGGAAATCCACCATGTCGATGCGGGGTATAATGTCATCGGCATGAAGGCCGAGGACGCGCCGGATATGAGCGTTGCATAGTTTTGCCCCGCGTCCGTTCGGCGAGAGGCGCGCGTGAGCAACACCTTTGGCCACCTTTTCCGCTTCACCACCTGGGGTGAATCGCACGGCCCGGCCATCGGCGCGGTCGTTGACGGCTGCCCGCCCGGCCTCAGCCTTTCCGAGACCGATATCCAGCCTTGGCTCGACAAGCGCCGGCCGGGGACCTCGCGGTTTACGACGCAGCGACAGGAACCCGATCAGGTGCGCATCCTGTCGGGCGTTTACGAAGGGCTGACCACCGGCACGCCGATCAGCCTGATGATCGACAATGTCGATCAACGTTCAAAGGACTATTCCGAGGTTTCGAAGGCCTATCGCCCT
>JANYCM010000311.1 GCA_025360285.1 Sphingomonadales bacterium | reverse complement strand
GCGCCAGCAGCCGATCGGGCAGCAGCCTGTCGAACAGCCCGCCGATGCCGCCTGTGCGCGTTGTTGTGCCTGCCGTGCCTGCTGTCGCCATCGTCAACCCCAACCCCTTGCCACCACAGCCAGCTTGCCCGACCGGCGCAGGCTTGTCATCCTGTGGTGGGGAACCGGCGGCGGCGCACATCGTTTTGGTGGTGGCGGCAACAGGAGCGGGCTTATGTTGGGACGCATGATCGGGGCGATTGCCAGCGGCACCGTGGCGCGCCGGCTGGGCGGGGCGGAAGCCGGCGCGGCGGGCACGATCATCGGCCTGGCGCTGCCGTTTGCGGCGCGGCGCCTGGGGCCGCTGGGCATGGTCGGCATGGCGATCGGCGCCTGGGCGGTGCACCGCCTGCTTGCGGACGCGGCGGCGGACGCGTCACCAAACAGAAGCGAATCAGCGGACAGCCATAACCCTTGACATTTGTCACCAAATGGGTTATTCGACAATCGAAACGCGATATGAAATGCATTTCAAAATCACGCGTCGTGCTGAAACAAGTTCAGCACGACGACACAATTCAACCAACCACCCGGTCCGACAATCGCCTCGTCAAACCCGCATCGGCATCAGGACATACAGCGCCCGCGAATCATCCGATTCGCGGATCAGCGTCGGTGCCGCGGCATCCGCCAGATGCACATCGACCTGCTCGCTGCCAACCTGGCCGAGGATATCGAGCAGATAGCGGTAATTGAAGCCGACTTCGAACTCGGGCGAATTATAGTCGGCCGGCACTTCCTCCGCCGCCGTGCCATTTTCCGGGCTGGTCACCGACAGCGTGACCTTGTCGCGGCCCAGCGCCAGTTTGACGGCGCGGGTTTTTTCGGTCGTGGCGATCGCCGCGACCCGGTCCACGCCTTCCGACAAGCTGCGCGTGTCGATCTTCAAGATGCGGTCATTGGCCGTCGGGATCACCCGGCTGTAATCGGGGAAGGTGCCATCGATCAGTTTCGACGTCAGCGTCGCTTCGGCGCTGAACCGGAAGCGGATTTTCGACGTCGACAGCGAAATTTCAATCAGCGCATCATCGCCATATTCATCGAGCAATTTGCGCACCTCGCCGACGCATTTGCGCGGCACGATGACACCCGGCATGTTGGCGGCACCCTCCGGCAGATCGAGCTCGATGCGCGCCAGGCGGTGGCCATCGGTGGCGACGGCGCGCAGCTTGGGGCTCGCGCCTTCAAAGGCATGAATATATATGCCATTGAGATAATAGCGGGTTTCCTCGGTGGAAATGGCAAAACGCGTGCTGTCGATCAATTCGCGCAGCTCGGCGGCCTTCAGGCTGAACTGCGTCGGCAGCTCGGTTTCGGCGATCACCGGGAAATCGTCGCGTTTCAGTGTGGCAAGGCTGAAGCGCGATCGGTTGGCGACCACCGTCATCTTGTCATTGGCGACGGCGAGTTCGACCTGGCTGCCTTCCGACAGCTTGCGGACGATATCGAACAGCGTGTGCGCCGATACTGTCGTGGCGCCATTCAGGTCGATCACCGCCGGAATGGTTTCAACGACTTGCAGGTCAAGATCGGTCGCCATCAGCCGCAGCCCATCGCTGCGCGCCTCGATCAACACGTTGGACAGGATCGGGATGGTATTGCGGCGCTCCACAACCGACTGGATGTGCGCCAGGCATTTCAGCAGCGTCGCGCGTTCGACCGTCGCCTTCATTGATAGTCCTTGCTTGCCCATGATCGGACGAATTCGGGGTGACTATAGCGGTTGTTGCGCCGCGCGGTAGTGGCGAAGTGCGTTGAAGCTGTTAGCGTGCTGGATATGGACATCATTCTCGCCCGCCACGCCGAAACCGTGTTCAACGCCGCCGCGCGGATGCAGGGCCATATGGCGCATACGCCGCTGACGCGCAGCGGCATCGCCCAGGCCGAAGCGATGGGCGCGGCGCTCGCCCAGGTGCTGGGCCAAAGGCCGGACCGCGACCTGTGGGTGTCCCCATCGGGTCGGACCCAGCAGACGGCAGCGATCGTCGGCGAACATCTGGGCGTGCCGTTCTTTGATTGGCGGCAGGACAGCCGGTTGCTGGAGATCGATGTCGGCGATTGGGAGGGGCGTTATTACGCTGATATCGTTGCCGAAGTGGGGCCCATTGTGGATCCGGCGCGGCGGCTGTTTTCGGTGCCGGCACCAAATGGCGAATGGTTTCCGGCGATTGCCGC
>JANYCM010000307.1 GCA_025360285.1 Sphingomonadales bacterium | reverse complement strand
GGCCCGGCGGCGCATATCGTCGCCAATATCGATGGTGAAGCACTGGCCCGCGCCACGGCGGCATGCGACCCGGCGCGGACGCTGGTGATCATCGTTTCCAAAACCTTCACCACCAGCGAAACCATGACCAATGCCGCCAGTGCGCTGGCCTGGCTGGCGGCCGGCGGCGTTGCCGATCCCAAGGCCCGCACCGTCGCGGTAACGGCGGCGCCGGCCAAGGCGGCGGCCTGGGGGGCGGGGGCGATCCTGCCCTTCGCCGAAACCGTCGGCGGGCGTTATTCCTTATGGTCGGCGGTCGGCCTGCCGCTGGCGCTGCGCTGCGGCTGGCCAGCGTGGCAAGCGCTGCTCGCCGGCGCCGCCGCCATGGACCGGCATTTCCGCGATGCGCCGCTGACGGGAAACCTGCCGGTCCTTGCCGGCCTGCTCGATGTCTGGGCGGCGCGGTACAACGGCCAGGCGGTGCGCGGCGTCTTTGCCTATGATGAACGGCTGCGGCTGCTGCCATCCTATCTCCAGCAACTGGAAATGGAGAGCAATGGCAAGCGTGTGACCCGTGATGGTGCCGCCGTCACCGCGCCGACGGCCGCCGTCACCTGGGGGGGCACCGGCACCGATGCGCAGCACGCGGTGTTTCAATTGCTCCACCAGGGCACGGTCGTGGGGCCGGTGGAGTTTGTCGCTGTCCGTAGTCCCGGCCATGGCCTGGCATCCACCCACCACCGGCAATTGCTGGCCAATTGCTTTGCGCAGGGCGCCGCGCTGATGCGCGGGCGGACGTTCGATGAAGCGCTGGCGCTGTCCGGCGGTGACCCGGCGCTGGCCGCGGCGAAAACCTTCCCCGGCAACCGCCCCTCGGCAACGCTGCTGCTCGATCGGCTCGATCCGGCGACGCTCGGCGCGCTACTGGCGTTTTACGAACACCGGACGTTCGTGGCGGCGGCGGTGCTGGGCATCAACCCGTTCGACCAATGGGGGGTGGAACTGGGCAAGGAAATGGCCAATGCGGTGATGGCTGGCGGGGCAGGGGGGTTCGACCCGTCAACGGCGGATTTGATGGCACGGGGGTTGATGGAGGATTGAATGTCAAATCCCTCCCCGCAGCCGTTAGGCGACGCGAAGCGTCAACGGGGAGGGAGTCAGTTTGCGCGCCTCGCAACCCAGCTCACCCCGCCGCGCGCCACACCCCGCCGACCAGTGCCTCCGCCGGCCGATAGCTTTTCTTGTAAGCCATCCGGTCACAATCCTCGATCCAATAGCCCAGATAGACATAGGGCAGCCCGGCGCGGCCGGCGCGGGTAATGTGATCGAGGATGATGAAATTGCCCAGGCCGGTGCGGCTGGCGTCCTCGGTTTCATAGAAACTGTAGATCATTGACAGGCCATCGGATTGCCGGTCGGTCAGGCAGCACCCGACCAGCCGGCCCGGCCGGCCATCGACGGCAGGCTCACGATATTCGACGACCACCGTATCGACCGGCGATTGTTCGACCATATCGGCATAATCATGCCCATCCATCGCCGCCATGCCGCCGACGGGGTGGCGGGCGCTGAGATAGCGCCGCAGCAGCGCCCATTGCTCCTCGGTGGACCAGGGTTCGCAGGCAAAGACTTCCAGATCGGCATGGCGTTTGAGCAATTTCTTCTGGCTCGCCGACGGCACGAATCGCTGCGTGACGACGCGGATGGAAATACACGCCTGGCAGAAATCGCAGCTCGGGCGGTACACGACATTCTGGCTGCGCCGGAACCCGATGCGGCCCAGCGCCTCGTTCATGCCGGCGGCATCGGGGCCTTTCAGCTCGGCAAACACCTTGCGTTCGGTGCGGCCCGGCACATAGGGGCAGGGCGCCGGCGCGGTGACAAAGAAACGCGGGAAGCGAAAGCTCTGGTCGGTCACAAAGCTCCCCCTCCGGATGCTGTGCTGGGTCGCAGTCTAATGCGGCCGGGGGGCGAATGGCTATAGGGGAAAATGGGTGAACGGCAGGGGCGTTTAGTCCGCCTCCACCATGCGCACTTCATACGCCGCCGCGCGCAGTGCCTCCAGCAACCGCTGCAAATGCTCCGCATCGCGGGTTTCGCATTCGATTTCCGCAATCAGCCCCTTGGCCGGCAGGCTGGTGAAGACGCGCTGGTGATAGACTTCCAGGATATTGACCTGCTGCTGGTCAAAAATCCGCGCCACTTCGAACAATTGCCCCGGCCGGTCCTTCAGCCGGATGCGCAGCCGCGCCAGCCGGCCCGACCGCGCCAGTTCGCGCAGCAACACATTCGCCAGCAGCCGCGTATCGATATTGCCGCCGCACAGCACCAGGCCCACCTTGGTGCCGCGAAACCGCCGCGGGTGCGCCAGCAGCGCCGCCAGCCCGGCCGCCCCGGCGCCCTCCACCACGGTCTTTTCGATGTTGAGCAGCATGGCGACGCCGCGCTCCAGATCGCGCTCCCCGACCAGCACGATATCATCGACCAGGGCGCGAACGACCTGGCTGGTCAGCTTGCCCGGCGTCTTGACGGCAATACCTTCGGCCAGCGTGTCGCCGTCGCAAACGACGCTTTCGCCCTTCAGGAAGCCGTGCATCGACGGGTAAAGCTCGGCCTGCACGCCAATCACATCGATGGCCGGGTTGCGCGCCTTGGCAACCGTCGCGACGCCGGAAATCAGCCCGCCGCCGCCAATCGGCACCACCAGCGTGTCGAAATCCGGCACATCATCGAGCATTTCGAGGCCGACTGTGCCCTGGCCGGCCATGACCAGCGGATCATCGAACGGATGCACAAAGACAAAGCCGCGCTTGGCCGCCAGTTCATGGGCATGGGCGCTGGCTTCCTCAAATTTCTCGCCGAACAGCACGACATTGGCGCCATGTCCTTCGGTCTGCTGCACCTTCACGATCGGCGTGAAGCGCGGCATGACGATGGTGGCAGGAATGCCCAGCCGCCTGGCGTGATAGGCCAGGCCCTGGGCATGATTGCCGGCCGATGCCGCAATCACCCCGCGCTGCCGCTCCGCCGGTGTCAGGCTGAGCAATTTGTTGAGCGCGCCGCGTTCCTTGTAGGCCGCCGTGAATTGCAGATTTTCAAACTTCAGCCAGACATCGGCGCCCGTCAGTTGCGACAGCGTCTGGCTGCGCAGGCACGGGGTGTGGATGACCTGGCCGGCAATCGCCCGCGCCGCCGCCTCGACATCGGCCATGCCGATGGGCAGCCCGGTGGTGGTGGCAGATGCAGCGGTCGATTCGGGGGCGAGAAGCGGTGCGGTCATGTGCCGCTGTTAGTGCCGTGGGCGCGCCGGTGCAATTCCTGTCATCCCGCACTTGACCCGGCGCCTGCTTTCTTCTTCGACACGCCAGCGGCTCCACAGGAACCAGAACCATGCGCATCACCTTCCTCGGCCTTGGCATCATGGGCGGCCCCATGGCGCGCCACCTCGCCGCCGCCGGGCATGACGTCACCGTCTATAATCGCACCGCCGCCAAGGCCGACGCCTGGGTGGCGGCTCATGGCGGGCGCAGCGCCGCGACGCCGGCCGCCGCGGCCGAAGGCGCCAATGCGGTGCTCGCCTGTGTCGGCGCCGATGCTGACCTGCGCGCCGTGACGCTCGGCCCGGAGGGCGCCTTTGCTGCCATGGCGCCGGGCAGCCTGTTCATCGATCACACCACCGTCTCCGCCGCCATTGCCCGCGAACTCGCCGAAGCCGGGGCCGCAAAGGGCCTGGATGTCGTCGATGCCCCCGTTTCCGGCGGCCAGGCCGGCGCCGAAAATGGCGCGCTGACCATCATGTGCGGCGGCACCCCCGAAGCCTTTGCCGCCGCCGAACCGAT
>JANYCM010000284.1 GCA_025360285.1 Sphingomonadales bacterium | reverse complement strand
CAGCTATACCGTCAGCCTGGGCACCAACCCGGAGGGCGACGCGCCGCTGCTGCGGCTCAACTATTCGTCGCTCGTCACACCGGCGACGGTGATCGACTATGATGTCGCGGCGGCGCGGCTGGTCACCCGCAAGGTGCAGATGATCCCGTCGGGCTATGACGCGGTGCTGTATGAAAGCGAACGGCTGCTGATCCCGGCGCGCGATGGCACGCGGGTGCCGGTGTCGATCGTCTATAAAAAGGGCTGGCCCAGGGACGGCAGCGGCAAGCTGCACCTTTATGGCTATGGCGCCTATGGGCTGGCGATTCCCCCGAGCTTTTCGGCGAGCCGGTTGAGCCTGCTCGATCGCGGCCTGGCCTATGCCATCGCCCATATCCGCGGCGGCGATGATCTGGGGCATGGCTGGTATCTGGCCGGCAAGTTGGAAAAGCGCACCAACACCTTCACGGATTTCATCGATGTTGCCGAAGCGCTGGCGGCACGCGGTTATGGCCGCGCCGGCAATATCTCGGCGAGCGGCGGGTCGGCCGGCGGCGAATTGATGGGGGCGGTGGCCAATATGGCGCCGGGCCTGTGGCGGGCGATTGTCGCCGATGTGCCCTTTGTCGATGTGCTCAACACCATGCTCGATGCCAGCCTGCCGCTGACGCCCGGCGAATGGCCGGAATGGGGCAACCCGATCACGGACAAGGCGGCCTATGATCTGATCAAAAGCTACAGCCCCTATGACAATGTGATCCCGCAGGCGTATCCGCCGCTGCTGGTCACCGCCGGGCTCAATGATCCGCGCGTCACCTATTGGGAGCCGGCAAAATGGGTGGCGAAGTTGCGGGCGACCAAGACCGATGACAATCTGCTGCTGCTGAAGACCAATATGGGGGCGGGGCATGGCGGCCAATCGGGGCGCTTTGCGGCGTTGCGGGACATTGCCGAGGAATATGGCTTTCTGCTGGCAGCGTTCGGGGTGACCGATGCCGCCGGCTGATCGCGCCGCTTTCACCTTGACGGTAACGGCGGCGGCCGCTGACATCGATGAACTCGGCCATGTCAACAACACGATCTATCTGCGCTGGGTGCAGGATGCGGCGACAGCGCATTGGCGGGCGGTGGCACGGGCGGTGGATATCGCGGCCTATGTCTGGGTGGTGACGCGGCACGAGATCGATTATCTGCGGCCGACGCTGGTGGGGGAGACGCTGACCGTGACGACCTGGGTGGGCACGCCCAAGGGCGCGCGCTTTGATCGCCATGTCGAAATCACCGGCAGTGATGGCCGGGTGCGGGCACGGGCGCTGACCATCTGGGCGCTGGTTGACCAGGCCAGCGGCCGGGCGATCCGCGTGCCGGCCGAGGTCGCGGCGCCATTCTTAGGATAACATCGCCTGCCGGCGACCGCGCAGGACATGGCCGACAAAACCAAAGCCGATGACCAGCAGGGCCCAGACGCCGGGTTCGGGCACGCTCCCGGTGATCGAGCCGCCAATATTGTCGAATTCGAACGCCGCGCCTTTTGATCGGAAGCGCGCCGCCTGGGTATCGGCTTCGGGCAGGAATTTCAGGTAAACGCGCTGGTTGGTCATCGGGCTGCGCTGGTCGCCGTTGAATTGCGGCAGGTCGCTGCCCGCCAGCGTCCACACCGTCTTGCCCTGGCTGTTGACCAGATCGAGATAATTATAGCTGTCGATCGACCCCCAATAGACCGACAGGCTGGCCAGCGGCTTGCCGGCGCTCCATTTCGAAAAATCGAACAGGCTTTCGGCGCCGCCGCCCAGCGATCGATAGAGGCTCTTGTCCCCCGCCGGCGCGGCGCGGACGCCGCCGACCGAACCTGCGGCGGTGATGACTTCGCCGGCGCTTTTGTCCCAGACGCCGGGAGCGTTTTTGGCATCAAAGCCGACCAGCAGACTTTCGCCCTTGGCCACACCGGGATCGGGGGCGCCGGGCGCGGCACGGCCGCTGATCAGTTTCGATTTGCTCAGTATCTCGATGACAGTGCCGGACCGTGCCTCACCGGATCGTGACTTGTCGGCTTCCGGCCGGGATTTTTCGGCGTCCATCTGCGATTTTTCGCTGGCGCCGGCTTTTTCCGCCGCTTGGCCTGGCACCGCCAGCAACACGCCCGTCGTGGCGATCGCCAAAATCTTCATCACCCTGCGCTCCTCTTGCGCAAGGAGACACGGCGGCACCGCCGGCGAGCTGTACCCGATTAACCACGAAAGCCGGTCAGCCGCGCGCCAGCCCGTAAAGATGCACCGCGGCGAACAAGGCCATTACGAACCCCAGGAACACCAGGCCGTGCCAGGGCAGATAGGCATACCAGGCGAATGGTGCGCGGCGGCGGGCGCGATCGCCGATACTGGCCGCAATCGCCAGCACGCAACCGGCGGTCAGCCAAAGGATCGTGGGCCAAAGGATAGTGGTTTGCGACTCCATGTCGGCCGCGCTATCCGAGGCGCAGCGCCATGCCAAGGGCACCCCGCCCCGATGGCCGAGGAGAGACGCGATGTTCCGCCCGTTGCTTGTTGCCGCTTTGGTCACTGCCGCCGCCGCCCCGGCCGCTACCCCGGCCATCGCCGGCCCCCTGGAAGACGCGGTTGCCGGCAGCCAGCGGTCGGACGCCAACAAGGCGCGGGACCAATATCGCCATCCGGTCCAGACGCTGAAATTCTTCGGGTTGAAGCCGGGCATGACGGTGGTGGAAATCTCGCCGTCGGGCGGCTGGTACACCGAAATTCTTGCGCCCTATCTGAACGCCACCGGCACCTATTACGCCGCGCACAATGACCCGGCCGCGAGCGCCAACAGCGCCAAATCGGTGCAGCGCTTCAAGGACAAATTGGCCGCCAACCCGGCCGCTTATGGCAAGGTGCAGGTGACGGCCTTTGGCAAGGACAGCTATGCCATTGCGCCGGCGGGCAGCGCCGATGCGGTGTTGACCTTCCGCAACATCCATAACTGGTACATCGCCGGCTTCGCGCCCGAGGCGTTCAAGGCCTTTTATGCCGCGCTGAAGCCCGGCGGCGTGCTCGGCATCGAGGAACACCGCCTGCCCGAGGACAAGCCTGACGCGGCGATGAAGGACAGTGGTTACATGAAGGTGTCGGCCGTCAAGGCGCTCGCCGAAGCCGCCGGCTTCAAATTCGCCGGCGCCTCGAATGTCAACGCCAACCCCAGGGATACGCATGATTATCCCAAGGGCGTCTGGACCCTGCCGCCGACCTATCAGGACGGCGATACCGACCGGGCGAAATATGCCGCCATCGGCGAAAGCGACCGGATGACGCTGAAGTTCGTCAAGCCGAAGTGATGGGGTGGGGTGCGGCGGATTCGGGCTGACGTGTGCGGCCTTGAATCCGCCGCACGCCGGTCACCGGTTCCCCCACCCCCGCCGTCACCAGCCGGGCGATGACATCGGCCAGCGGTTCCTCGACAACCGCCATCCAGTGCGCATTGGCGTGGAGCAAGCAATCGCCTGCGGTGAGGAAGCCGACATGGCCGGGGAAGAATATCAGGTCGCCGGGCACGCGATGGGCGAACGCCACCGCCGTGCCCAGTTCGGCGAGCTGCTGGTCTGAATCGCGCGGTGCCGGTGTGCCGGCAGCGGCGAGCGCCAGTTGCACCAGCCCGGAACAGTCCACGCCATCGGGGCTGCGGCCGCCCCATAGATAAGGCGCGCCGAGGCAGCGCCGGGCGATGGCAACAGGGTCAGCCGGCAGGGCTGCGATATGCGCCAGATGGACGAAGCCGCCGCCGGCCAGCGCGAAGAAGCGCTCCTCCGCCGTCCCTGCCAGGCGGGCGCCGAAGGGCAGTTCCATCAGCACCCTGGTCTTGATGTCGGGCGCGGCGAACACCGGCGCGCGGCGGGCGGTTATGCTGGTAGCGGGACCGGGGCGCAAATCGGGGCCCGGATCACCCAGCGCCGCGATCGCCACCCAACCGCTATAGCCATCCGCCACGCTGCGGCCAAAACCCCAATCACCGTCGCAATCGAACAGGTCGAAATCTTCGCCAAACAGCAATTCGCTGACGGGCCGGGCATCGCTGCCGCGATCGAGGCGCATCGGCGTGCGGGGGACCCGGCAGCGCTGTGAAACCGGTTCGACATAGCGCGCTGCCGCCACCTGGGCGGCCAGCGCGATATCGACAAGATCGGGCCGGGCGATGGCCCGGCGCGGATCAAGCGCCGGGCGCGGGCCAGTCAGAAAAGCCTGGCGTGGCAGACCTTGTTCAGGCGACGTCCTCAAGATCATCGGGCTCGATCAGATCGGCGAAACTGGCGAGAAACGCCGTGCCGGCCGCTGTCATGTCGACGATGACACTGCGACCATCGCGTTCGTCGCGGCGACGGCGCAGCAGCCCCAACGCCGACAGGCTGTCCAGCGCGCGGGTGACCACCGGTTTCGACACATGCAGCCGGGCGGCGAGGCCGCGCACCGTATGCGGGCCGGGTTCCTGCCCGGCGACCATCAGCAAGGCCATCTGGCGGTTGGTCAGATCGGGTTGGCCGGACCGGACATAGCGCAGCAACGTTCCGCGCCAGTTTCCCAGCAAGGCCGACGAGTTCGACATTTCCATAACACATCTCCATTTCGGGCGGCGTGCCGGGGTGCGACAACACCCTCATGCAGCCACGAAAACGGGCGAAATGGCGTTTTCGTTCCCTCATCGTGACGAAATATTTCGGTCATAGCGACTTTTGACAAAGGCCCAGGCGGCGCGCAGCCCCAGCGCCTCGCCGCCGCGCGGCCGGCCGGGGCGCGCCGCCGGGTTCCAGGCGAAGGTGTCGAAATGCACCCAGGGCGTGCCGGCGGGCACAAAGGCTTCCAGGAACAGCGCCGCAGTGATGGCGCCGGCAAAGCCGCCATCGGGGGAATTGTTCAAATCGGCGATCGGCGATTTGAGCATGTCGCGATAGCCGGACCACAGCGGCAGCCGCCACAAAGGATCAGCGGCGGCGGTGCTGGCGGCGGCAAAATCTGTGGCCACGCCCTCGTCATTGCTGAAGAGCGCCGGCAGTTGCGGGCCCAGCGCCACGCGTGCCGCACCGGTCAGCGTGGCGAAATCGATGATGATGTCGGGCCGTTCCTCGCCGGCCAGCGCCAGCGCATCGGCCAGGATCAACCGGCCTTCGGCATCGGTGTTGGTGACTTCGACGCTTTTGCCGGCGCGCGTCGCCAGAATGTCGCCGGGGCGCATGGCATTGCCCGAAATGCTGTTTTCGACCGCCGGGATGATCAGCCGCAACCGCACCGGCAGGTCCGCCTGCATGACCAGCCGGGCCAGTGCCAGGGCATGCGCCGCGCCGCCCATATCCTTCTTCATCAGCGCCATGCCGCCGCCGGGCTTGATGTTGAGCCCGCCCGAATCAAAGGTGACGCCCTTGCCGATGAGCGTCAGTCTGGGATGCGCCGGATCACCCCAATGGAGGTCAATCAGCCGCGGTGCCTGATGCGCCGCACGGCCAACGGCATGGACGGCGGGGAAATTGCCCGTCAGCAGCGCTTCGCCCTTGGTGACATCGACCTTGGCGTGGAACGGCCGCGCAGCGGCAAGCACGGCATCGGCAAGTTCACCGGGGCCAAGGTCCGACGCCGGGGTATCGACCAGATCACGGACCAGCGCGGTCGCATCGGCAAGGCGGATGCTTTCGGTGATGCCGCCGATATCGCCGGTCAGCAGGACGCGTCGGCCGTTTTCGGGGCCGCTATCCTGGCTCGCGGCGCGATACCGCGTGAAGCGATGCTGGGCGAGCAGCCAGCCCAGCCCGGCAGTGCCCAGCGAGCCGACGAGCCGATAGCGGCCCGCCGGCAATTTGGCGGCGGCAGCGGCCAGGCCCCAGGGGCCATCATCGCCGATGCCGGCGACCGCCGACCAGTCGCCGGGGCCATCGCCGGGCAGCAGGGCGATGGTATCGGCGGCGGCGGCGAAGCCCTGCGCTGCGACAAAGGCACGGGTGCGTTCGCTCTGGTCGCGCTGCCAGGCGTCGAAGCCGGTGGCGGTGAGCAGTGTCAGCGGCGTCGCGGCGCCGCCATCATCGGCGATCAGCAGCGCGGCAAAATCGCTCATCTGCCGACCGCCAGCACGATCTTGCCGACGTGCGTTCCCGCTTCCATGCGGCGATGCGCCTCCGCAGCCTGCGCCAACGGAAACACCTTGTCGGTGACCGGGGTGAGGCGGCCGCTTTCAAATTCCGGCCAGATGACGCCTTCCAGCGTTTCGGCGATCGCGGCCTTGAAGGCGATGGGGCGCGGCCGCAGCATCGATCCGGTCAGCGTCAGCCGCTTGCGCATTACCGCCGTCAGATCGAGATCGGCCCGGGCGCCGCGCTGAAAGGCGATGCTGACATGGCGGCCGTCATCGGCCAGGCACTGGATATTGCGCGCCACATAATCGCCGCCGACCATGTCGAGCACGATATTGACGCCCTTCTTGTCGGTGATCCGCGCCACTTCGGCGACAAAATCCTGGGCGTTGTAATCAATGGCGTGCGCCGCCCCCAGTGCCAGCGCGGCGGCGCATTTGTCGGCATTGCCGGCGGTGACGATTATCGTCAGCCCCAGCGCCCTGCCCAATTGGATCGCCGTCACGCCGATGCCGCTGGTGCCGCCGTGCACCAGCATGGTTTCGCCGGGCCAGGCATGGCCGCGGTCCATGACATTCGACCAGACGGTGAACCAGGTTTCCGGCAGCCCGGCGGCATCGGTCATCGCCATGCCGACCGGTACTGTCAGGCATTGCCCGGCCGGGGCGACACAATATTCGGCATAGCCGCCGCCGGCGACGAGCGCGCAGACGCGTTCGCCGACGCGCCAGCGGCCGACCTCGGCGCCGACCGCGACGATGGTGCCGGCGATTTCCAGGCCGGGAATCGTCGGCGTGCCGGGCGGCATCGGATAAAGCCCCAGGCGTTGCAGCACATCGGGGCGATTGACGCCGGCCGCGGCGACCTTGACCAGCACATCGCCGGGGCCGGGCTGGGGCACCGGCCGGGTGACGGGTTGCAGAACCTCGGGGCCGCCGGGGCTGGCGGGGTCGATGGCGGTCATGGTCGCGGGGATAGTCATGGGCGGGATATTGACTTGGGGCGCGCGCGGGTCAATTTTTTTGTCTATGCCTGCTGTCCATGTCCCGACCAATGTTCGATGAACCCGATCCGCCGCGCCGCAGCGCTGATTCGCTTGCGGAACTGGCGCGCGAAGACCTCGACAAATTGTCGATCGCCGAACTCGATGACCGGATTGCCGCGCTGACTGCCGAAGTGGCGCGCAGCCGTGCCAAACGCGAGGGCGCGGCGAAATTTCGCGCCGCCGCCGACAGCCTGTTCAGGAAATGACGGCGCCTCCCGCAACAGCGCTCGGCACGCATGACTATGCCCCTGATCCGCGCAACGAAACCATCCTGATCAACGTCAATGGCGCGTTGAAACCGCGCGCCGAAGCGATGGTCAGCGTGTTCGATTCGGGCTTCATGCTGGGGGACGGGGTCTGGGAGGGCATTCGCGTCCACGCCGGGCGCTGCGCCTTTCTGGATCAGCATCTGGATCGGTTGTGGGAGGGCGCCAAGGCCATCGCCATGGACATCGGCATCAGCCGGGGGGACCTTGAAAGCCGGCTGTATGCGACAATCGATGCCAATGGCATGGAGCATTGCCACATTCGCCTGATGGTGACGCGCGGGCTGCGCTCGACGCCATATCAGGACCCGCGCGTCGTCGTGTCGCCGGCGACGATCGTCATCATCGCCGAATACAAGGACCCGCTGCCACGGACGATCGAGCGCGGCATCACCTTGTTCACCGTCCATGTCCGGCGCGGCTTTCCCGATGTGCAGGACCCCAAGCTCAATTCGCATTCGAAATTGAACTGCATCACCGCCTGCATCCAGGCCACCGAGGCGGGCGCCGATGAGGCGCTGATGCTCGATCCGCATGGCTTTGTGGCGACGTGCAATTCGACGCATTTCTTCATCGTGCGGCGGGGTGAGGTGTGGACGTCATCGGGTGATTATTGTCTCGATGGCATCACCCGCCGCAATGTCGTGAACCTGTGCAAGGCCAATGGCATTCCGGTGTTCGAGCGCAATTTTTCGCTGACTGATGTTTATGGTGCCGATGAAGCCTTTGTCACGGGCACCTTCGCCGGGGTGGTGCCGGTGCGCAGCGTCGATGGCCGGCAGCTGACGGACGGGCGCGGGCCGATGGTGGAGCGGTTGCAGGGGCTGTATCGGGGGCTGATCGCCAGCGATGTCGCGGCGCGGGGGCGGCCGTGACAATCCGCATCGCCATGTGGTCGGGCCCGCGCAACCTGTCGACGGCGATGATGCGCAGCTTTGGCGCCCGCGCCGATACGATCGTCTCC
>JANYCM010000288.1 GCA_025360285.1 Sphingomonadales bacterium | reverse complement strand
ACCGGCGCGCGCACCTCGATCGAGGCGGCGGCGATGACCGCGATGGGGTCGGCATTATCGGCACTGGCGTGCAGTCGGCGGACGATGTTTTCGACATCAACAATGGCATCATCGATGACAACTCCCAGCGCCACGGCGAGGCCGCCCAAAGTCATGGTGTTGACCGTCTGGCCGAGCCCGTTGAGCACGATCAGCGCCGCCAGCAAGGAAAGCGGAATCGCCAGGAAGATGATCAGCGCCACCCGGACATTGCGCAGGAACAGCAGCAGCACCAGCCCGATCATCGCGGCGCCGATGGCAAGGTCACGTTCGATACCGCCCAGCGCAGCTTCAATGAAATTCGCCGGACGGTGCAGGCGCGGATAAACGGTAATGCCTTGCGCCTTCAGCGATGGCGCCAGTTCGGCCAGCGCTTTTTCGACCGCCAGCGTCGTATCGAGCGTGTTGGCGCCATATTGGCTCGACAATGCCAGCAGCACACCGGGGTGGCCCATGACCAGGGCGTCGCCGGATTTGGGGGTCGCTGCCTCCACCACATCGGCCACATCGCCAATGCGCACCGGTGCACCGGCGGCCAGCGCCAGGGGCGCGCGCGCCAGATCGGCGGCGCTGAGGCCGGGCGCGCCGCTGGCGATGATGATGCGCTGCGACGGGGTTTCGGCAAAGCCGCCGCCGCGCACGGTGGCCGCCGCCTGCACCGCGCTGGTCAGGTCGGCCAGCGAAATGCCGCGCGCCACCAGCGCCGCCGGCCGCACCCGCACCTCCAGCCGGCGTTCGTGACCGCCAAAGACGATGGCGCGGGCGACACCCGGGGTGGCGAGCAGGCGGGTGCGGACCTGCCACTGCACCAGGTCGCGCAGCGCCATCGGGTCCATCGCCGGGGCGACGAAGCCAATCTTGAGCAAGTCCATCGTCGAGGAGGTCAGCGGGCTGAGCACGGGGGCGGCGGCGCTGGCCGGGAGACGCGGCACTGCCTCGGCAAGCGATTCGGCCAGCACCTGGCGGGTGCGGAACGGATCACTGCCATCGGCAAACACGACATTGATGACCGACAAGCCCTGCACCGATTCGGACCGCACGCTGGTAACGCCATTGGTGCCGTTGATGGCGGCTTCGAGCGGCCGGGTGATCAGCGCTTCGACCTGTTCGGGGGCAAGGCCAGGAGCTTCGGTCTGCACCGTCGCCTGGGGCGGCACGAATTCGGGGAAGACGTCATAGCGCGCCTGCGCCACCGTCAGCGCGCCATAAGCCAGCAGCAACAGGCCGGCGACGAGCACCAGCCAGGGGTGGCGCAGGACATTGCGGACAATAGCGGTAAGCATTGCCTCAATCCACCTCGCCGGCGCTCGCGGCCGGCGGCGGTGCCTGTTCGGCGGCGAGCAGGGATTCGGCGCCGGCCGTCACCACCCGGTCGCCGGGCTTGACGCCAGTGGCGGTGAACCAGCCGTCGGCAATGGCGCGGGCGCCATCCAGGCTGCGGCGGTCAAAATTGCTGCCCTTGGCGACGAACACCCACAGCCGTCCCTGCCAGCGCAACACGGCGCTGCGCGGCACGATGGTGCCGGCGGCAACTCCGCCGATGCCGATCGTGGCCGGCAGCATCCGCCCGGCGGCGGCCTCACGCACCAGCGCCCCGCGCAAAATCGCCAGCAGCGCCACGCCCTGCACCCGCACATCGGCGGCGGCTGCGGGGCCCAGAATGGTAACGGCAACACCCGGATCACCGACGCGCACGCCGGATGCTGTCGCCGCGCCAGGCACATCGATGCGCAGCAGCGCGGTGCGGCCGGCGGCGATATCGGCGATCAGCCGTCCGCGCGCCGCCGTGTCGAGCCGGGCGAGGCCGGGACCGAATTCCAGCCCGATGCGCTGTTCGGCGAGGCGGATGCGCAGGCCATCGGTTGCCGCCTGCGCCTCGGCGGCCTGTACCGAGCGCGCGGAGGCACTCTGGTCAGCTGCGGCGAGCGCCCGCAGCCGTGCCGCATCGGCGGCAGACGCTGCAGCGGCGGCACGGGCGGTGGCGATCTCGCTGTCGATCATCGCCAGCGGAGCCGTATCGATGGCGCGGGCAAAGCCCATGGTCTGCAAGGGCGCGGTTGCCGGTGCCAGCAATGTGGTGGCGATCCCCAGATGCTGCTGCTGCGCCGGTGTCAGCGGTGCCGCCGGTGCAGCGGCTTCGGTTTCTGCCGGCGCCGCGGCGGGATGCAGCGCCTGCCAGCCATAGACCCCGGCGAGCGCCAGCCCGGCCCCGGCCGCCAAGGTCGCCAACCGTGTCACCGCACCTGTCATCGCAATTCCTTCAACCCGGTGCGGATCGCCAGTTCGGGGCCGGCGACCGGCCGGCGCAGCGCCTCTTCCAGCGCCGCATCGGCGGCATGGACGCCGGCCAGCGCATCAAGTTCCGACAGTCGTGCCAGCCGCGCCCCGGCTTGTGCCGCCGCCCATTCGCCGCGATCGATGGCGCCCGCCGCCACTTCGCTGTCGGCCTGGCGCGCCAGCCGCTGTGCGGCCGGCAATTCCCCGCTGCGCACCGCCGCCAGGGTGCGGCGCGCCTGCACCGCCCCCGCCAACGCCCCGTCAATGGTGGCCTGCGCCCCAGCAATCACCGCTTCCAGCCGGCCACCAGCCTCGGCCCGGCGCGCCGTCGCCGCGGCTATGGCACCGCGATTGCCATCAAGCGGTGGCAGCGCAAAACCGAAATTGATCGGCAATTTCACCAGTCCGCGTTCCCAGGTATAGCCGGGACCGATGTTGATAGCGGGATATTGCCGGGCAATTTCACCGCGCAAATCCGCCTCGGCCTGATCATAGGCGATCATAGCTTTCAGCACATCAGCTCGTGCCGCCAGCGCCGCCTGGCGCTGCGCGGCATCGGGCATCGCCACCGCGGGCGGCGGGGTTTCGAAATCCGGCCAGACCAATACCAGCCCGGCAAGGCTGGTGGCCGGCACCCCCAGCGCCGCCGCCAGCCCGGCATCGGCGGTGACAATCTGCGCTGCTGCCTCGGCGCCCTTGCGCACCCCATCGGCGGCATCGGCACGGACACGCTCCAGCTCGGCGCGTGACGCTGCCCCCGCCGCCACCCGCCGCGCCACAATATCGAACTGGCGCTGGCGCACCGCCACGATCGCCGCGGCTTCATCCTGCCGCCGCGCCGCCACCAGCCGGTCTGTCAGCGCCCGGCGCAGCGCCATGCGCGTCATCCATACGGTTTCGGCAAAATCATAGCGCGCAGCGGTAATGCCCAGATCGGCAATCGCCAGCCGGCTGGCGCGGCGGCCACCGCCGTCGATCGGCACGTCGATGCTGCCACCGAACAGCCATGGCGACGCCTCGGGGGCCTTGCCGGCATATTCGGCGGTGAGGGTCAGGGTCGGGCCCGGCCGCACCCCGGCGGCGCGGCGCGCGGCGCGGGCCGTGGCAATCCCAGTGCGGGCGGCAGCGATATCGGCGTTGCCCTGCAACATGGCGGCGAACAGGCTCAGCCGGTCCCAGTCATTGCCGTTCCAGGCGGCATCGGGGGCGATCGCTGCCACCAGAGGCGCCACCCGCGCTGCATCAAGCCGCGCCTCGGCCTCGCGCTGGGCGATGGCGACGGGAGCCAGCGGCGCCGGGTGATAGGCGGCACAGCCGGCGATCAGCAGCAACAGAGGTAAGGCCCGAACAATCGCCACGATGATGTCGTTCGTCCTTCCTGCCGCCCGCTGGCCGTTGGCGAAACCGGCGCGACTTCGCACATTATCATTTCCCAACCTTGGCGAATGTCATCGATCCGTCATCGAAACAACATCGCACCGTCATGCCGCGGCGCAACAGCGCGGGGACAGGTCGGGCCAGCATGGCCTGGCGACACGAATTTCGGGGGTCATGATGATCGGTTCACCCATGCGCCAGGCATTGCTGGCCCAGGCGTCCACAACGGCTTTGCTGGTCGCCCTGCTCGCGCCGACAGCAGTGCGCGCTGCCGAAGCCGATGCCGGCACGACGGCCGACCAGGTCGTGGTGACCGCCACCCGCGTCAACAGCCAGACACCGATCACCTCGTCGTTGCAGACCATCCAGCCGCAATCGATCATCAACCGCGCCGTCATCGCCAATGTCGTCCCCGCTACCGCCGATTTCAACGATGTCATCCTGCTCACGCCAGGCGCTTCGCAGACGACCAATGGCAATGGCCCCGGCCTGTCGGAATCCAAGATCAACCTGCGCGGTTTCAAGGATGGCAGCTATAACATGACGATCGATGGGGTGCCCTTTGGCGACACCAATGATCCGACGCACCATTCGACCAGCTATTTCCCCAATGGCACCTATGAACAGATCATCATCGATCGCGGGCCGGGGAATGCCTCGCAGCTCGGCCAGGCCAATTTCGGCGGCAATATCAACATCATCACCCGCGCCGTGGCCGACAAGTTCGGCGGCAGCGCCGAAGCCAGCTATGGCACTTTCAACACCCAGCTTTACCGTGGCATGTTGCAGACCGGCGAGCTGGGCACCAGCGGCATCAAGGCGGTGCTGGTTGGTGAACACAAGAAGACCGACGGCGCGCTCAGCTATTCGCCGCTGGTTGCCGACAATGTCTTCGGCAAGGTCATCATCCCCATCGGCAAGGGCACGCTGTCGCTCGTTGCCTCATACAACAACAATTACTTCAACCAGAGCGACAGCAATGGCGCGACGCTCGATCAGGTGGCGCGCTATGGCAAGGGCTATGCCTTGACCAGCGTCAATGATCCCAATTACGCCACCAACCCCTATTTCCAGACGCGCGCCGACTGGAACTTCACTCGCAAGCGCAGTGATTTCGAAATCATCCGCTTGCAGGTGCCGCTGACCGAACGCTTCAGCCTGGACAACAAGGCCTATACCTATTTCTACAAGAACTGGACCGTGTCGCCGTCCGACACGACCACTGCTGGCGCCACGCAGAATGCCAGCCCGATGATCAATGGCGTCATCACCAAGGTCAACGGTGACGTGCCAGGCTATATCAAGCTCAACCAGTACCGCGTCTATGGTGATATTTTGCAGACGAAGTATGATACCGGCTTCGGCACGCTGACGGTTGGCGCCTGGCTGGAATTTTCAAACACCCACCGCTACCGCTATGACCTCGACATGACGCGCAGTGTCTTCACCGACGGCGTGATCACCAGTCGCGTCGACAATTACGACCAGAAAACCACCGGCCAAACCGGTATCGATGCCAATGGCGCTGCCATCATCGGGCCGTTGCTGCAACTGAACGGTCTGCCGGTGCCGCAGAACATCCAGTTCGACGAGGAATCGACCTGGAACCAGCAGCAGTTGTTCGCCCAGTTCGACTGGAAACCGCTGCCCGGCCTGACGATAACGCCGGGCGTCAAATATGTGAACTTCACCCGCAACATCCTGTCGCCGATCGCCACACAAAAGGCCCGGCAAGGCACCGATAGCGAAGCGAATTTCAAAAAGACCCTGCCGTTCCTGACGGTGAATTACCTTATCAGGGACAATTGGTCGGTCTATGCCCAATATGCCAAGGGCTTCCTGATCCCGGCACTGTCGAACCTGGAAGTCTCGACCCGCGCGCCGCTGATCCCCGATCCGACGACAACGACCAATTATCAGGTCGGCACGGTGTTCGCCGCCGACAAGCTCAACATCGATGTCGATGCCTATCTGATCAAGCTGTCCAACACGATCATCTGCACCGGGCCCGCCGGGGCGCTGTGCACCAACACCGGCAATCCATCGACCTACAAGGGCATCGAAGGCCAGATCAGCTTCGTACCGCTGCCGCATATCACCCTGCTCGCCAACGGGTCGGTAAATTCGTCGAGTGACGATGTAACTGGCTACCGTGTGCCCGGGTCGCCGACCTACACGGCGCTGGTCGGGGCGCTGTACAACTCCGGCACCTACAAGTTCAGCTTTGTGCAGAAATTCACCGGCAAGCAGTTCGGCGGCGCCAACGAAACCGTGCCGATCGCCGCCTACAGCATCGGCATTGCCTCGGCCGAAGCCGGCTTTGGTCCGGTGGCGCTGCGTGTCGCGGTCTATAATGTCTTCAACGACACCTCTATCACCAACATCTCGGGGGCGTCCGGGCCCGCTGCGCAATCGACAGTCATCAATGGCGGCCAATATTTCTTCAACCCTGGCCGCAGCGTTCAGGTAACGGGTATCCTGCGTTTCTAGGGGATTCACCATGATGGCACGGCTCGTCGCGGCAGCTGTCTTCGTCCTGCTGCCGTGGCGCGCCGCGGCGGCCGACCCGGCCTATGTCGTCATGGCCGATGGCGGCGCGGTGGCGCGGGTGATCACTGCCGGTGCCTGCCCGGTGCTGCGCATCGATGGCCGCAGACAGACGATGAACCTGCGCGCCGCCGCCGGCACAGTGCCGCAGCGGACCACCGCATCCACCCCCGAAAATTCCAAGGCTTCGGCGTTTCCCGTCAACGTCTGCGAAACCCCGCTGCCCGCCGGCGCCCACAAGGTTACTGTCGGCAAGCGCCGGCTGCCGGTGCCGCGCGCCGAGGTGAAGCGCATCATCGTCATCGGCGATACCGGCTGCCGGTTGAAGGCCAGCGACGATGCCTGGCAGGCCTGCAATGACCCCAAGGCCTTTCCCTTTGCCCGGCTGGCGGCACAGGCGGCGGCGTGGAAACCCGATCTGGTCATCCATGTCGGCGATTATCACTACCGCGAAAACCCCTGCCCGGCCGGCAATGCCAGTTGCGCCGGCAGCCCCTGGGGCTATGGCTGGGATGCCTGGAATGCCGATTTCTTTGCACCGGCCACGCCCTTGTTTGCCGCCGCCCCGCTGGCCCTGGCGCGCGGCAATCACGAAAGCTGCGCCCGCTCTGGCCAGGGCTGGTGGCGTTTCCTCGCCGCCCAGCCGCGCAGTGCCAGCCAGGATTGCGATGATCCCGCCAATGACAATCAGGGGGATTGGAGCCCGCCATACGCCGTCCCCCTTGGCCGCGGCGCGCAGTTGATCCTGCTCGATCTGTCGGCGGCGGGCACCAAGGCGCTCGCCGCCGATGACTGGCGCGTCGCCCGCTTCCAGCAAAGCTGGGACCGGATGGCAGCGCTGGCCGCCCAGGCCAGGAGCAGTTTCGCCGTCGATCATTATCCGATGCTCGGTATCGCGGCGGTCAGGGAGGGCGATACGGTGGCGCTCAAGCCCGGTAACCACGCCATTGAATCGGTGTTCGGCCGCAACGGCCCGCGGCAATTGCCCGCCGGCGTCGATGTCATCCTGTCGGGCCATGTCCATCTCTTCCAGCAGATCAGCTTTGCCAGTGACCATCCCAGCCAGTTCATCACCGGTTTTTCTGGCACGCTGGAAGATGTCGTGCCGCTGCCGGCGAAACTGCCGCCCGGAACGGTGCCCGCCCCCAGCGCCATTCCCGAAGCCTTCAGCAGCTGGATTGACGGCTTTGGCTATATGACGCTGGAACGTACCGGCCGGAGCCGCTGGCGCGCCGTGGTGCGGTCACTTGGCGGCGCCATCATCAACCGCTGCACCATCGAAGGCCGGCATTCGCAGTGCGACAAGGACCAGCCGACGAGCGGGGGCTGACATACCGCAGGGCTTGCCACGTCGCCGCCGCCGCGCCATGCCGCGCCCATGCAACTTCCCCAATCCCCTCGTGTCGGCATGGTGTCGCTTGGCTGCCCCAAGGCGCTCGTTGATTCCGAACGGATCCTGACGCAATTGCGCGGCGACGGTTACGCGCTGTCGGGCGATTATGCCGGCGCCGATGTTGTCATCGTCAACACCTGCGGCTTTCTGGACAGCGCCAAGGCCGAAAGCCTTGATGCCATCGGCGAGGCCATTGCCGAAAATGGCAAGGTCATCGTCACCGGCTGCCTGGGGCATGAAGCCGATGCCATCCGCGCCCGCTTTCCCGGCGTGCTGGCGATCACCGGCCCGCAGCAATATGATGATGTTGTTGCCGCCGTCCGCCAGGTCGCGCCGCCGGTCAGTTCGGCCTATCTCGATCTCATTCCGGAAGCCGGGCTGAAGCTGACGCCGCGCCATTACAGCTATCTCAAAATTTCCGAAGGTTGCGACCATCGCTGCGCCTTCTGCATCATCCCGTCCCTGCGCGGTGATCTGGTCAGCCGGCCGCCGGCGGCCATCCTGCGCGAAGCGGCGGCGCTGGTGAAGGGCGGGGCGAAGGAATTGCTGGTCATCGCCCAGGACACCTCGGCCTATGGCGTCGATCTGCGCCATGAAGTCTCGTCGCTCGGCGGCCGGCCACTGCGCGCCCATATCACCGATCTGGCCCGCGAACTGGGGATGCTCGGCGCCTGGCTGCGGCTGCACTATATCTACCCTTACCCGCATGTGGATCAACTGATCGGGCTGATGACCGAAGGCCTGGTGCTGCCCTACCTCGATATCCCCTTCCAGCACGCCAGCCCCGCTGTGCTGCGCGCCATGCGCCGGCCGGCGAATGACGCCAAAGTGCTCGATCGCATCCGCAAATGGCGCGGGCTGGTGCCCGATCTGGCGCTGCGCAGTACCTTTGTCGTCGGCTTTCCCGGCGAAACCGAGGCTGATTTCCAATATCTGCTCGATTGGCTGGCCGAGGCGCAGATCGATCGCGCCGGTTGCTTCAAATATGAAGCGGTCGAGGGCGCAGCCGCCAACGCCCTGCCCGGCGCGGTGCCCGAAGCGGTGAAAGAGGAACGCTGGCACCGCTTCATGGCCGCACAGACAAGGATTTCGGAACAACGGCTGGCCACCAAGGTCGGCGGTGACATCGATGTGCTGATCGACGCCGTTGATGAAGACGGTGGCGCCTCGGGCCGCAGCAAATATGATGCCCCCGAAATCGATGGCGAAGTGCATCTGCGCGATGCCGGCGGAGTCGCGGTCGGCGACATCATCCGCGCCCGCATCGAGGAATCGGACGAAGCCGATCTGTTCGGCGTGCCGGTTTGAAGCGGCCGGCGTCGAAATTTTTCCTTACGCCCCGCTGGCGCGGCGAATTTCCAGCACGACGCCATTGCTGGCGGCAGTGTCGAAATAGGTGAAGCCGCTGCGGTCCGGCCGGCGACCGCGCATCAGCACGGCCAGGCCCTGCGCCACGCCGGCGGCTTCACCGGCGTCGCAATCGGGCACGGTAAAGCCAAGGTGAAAGACGCCCTCGCCCTTGTCGTCGAGGAAGCGCCGCTGCGGGCAATCGATCGCCGGCGGCTGGCATAGCTGGATCTGCATATTGTCGATGTCGCAATAGCGGTAGCGCATGACTGTCCGCCAGCGCCGCCGCGTCCACGTCGGTCAGCATGATCCGCGCGCCATCCTGGGCGAAACGCCGCGCACAGGCCCGGCCGATGCCGCGCGCCGCGCCGGTGACGATGGCGGTCTTGCCGGTGAATTTCATGCTGCTCTCCATAATCAATAAATCGCGCTTTCGGGCATGGGTTCACCGCGGGCAATGCGGTCATGGCCAAGCGGTGTCAGGTCGATGCTGGCCCAGTCGCCGCTGGTGATCCATTCGGCGATGCCGCGGCCGATGCCCGGCGCGTGCATGACACCATGGCCGGAAAAGCCCTTCGCCAGCAGCAGGTTGGGCAGGCCCGCCACCGGCCCGACGACGCCATTATGATCGAACAGGTTCATTTCATAGTGGCCGGCCCAGGCACCGAGCAGGCGCAATTGTTCCAGCGCCGGCACCCGCGCCGCCAGGATCGGCCACAGCGTTGATTCGAACAGTGCGTGATCGGGTTCGAAATCGCCATGCGCATCGGGGTCGGCGTCGGCGGCAGGCTGAATGCCGGCGATGAAGCCTTCGCCTTCCGGCCGCATCCACGCCCCCGATGTGTCGAACAGCATCGGCAGGTCGGCCCCGGCCAGCGGCGCCTTGAAGCGGAACACGGTGCGTTTTTTCGGCCGCACCGGCAGCGCGATGTTCAGCCAGTCCATGATTCCGCCCGACAAGGCGCCGGCGGCGTTGACGCACCAATCGGCGGGCAGGCGCTGGCCATCGCTTGTGGTAACGGCAGTGACGCGGTCGCCATGCGTTTCGATGCCGCTGGCCTCAACCGTCACGAAGCGGACACCCGCGCCGATGGCGGCGCGGCGCACCGTCTGCAGCAGCGCCCAGGCATCGAACCAGCCTTCGTTGCTGTGGCCGAAGGTGGCGATGGCGATGCCGTCCGGGGACAGCCAGGCGGGGATGGCGACTTCGCCGACATCGGCGCCCAGCCGCTGCTGCATCGCCAGCGCGTCGCGGCGGGCAGCGAGGCTTTCAACGCCGCCCAGCACCAGATAGCCGTGCTCGACCAGGCCGATATCGGCGTCTGCAGCAAGGCCGCGGATGCCCTTGACGAACGACGCCCCGAACAGGCTAAGTTCGACATTCACCGCACAGCCGAATTGCGTGCGGATCGAGGCGCAGGACAGCGCCGTCGAGGAAAAGCGATAGCTTGGATCGCGTTCCAGCACCGTCACCGAGCCGTCATGCCCCTGCTGGCGCAGGAACCAGGCGACGCAGGCGCCAATGATGCCGCCGCCGATGATGACGACGCGGGCCCCGCTCACGCCGGCGCAAATCCGAGATGGCGGCGGAAGCGGTTCTTGATGTGGACGGCATCGCGCGGCGGCAGGGATCGCGGCAGATTTTCGGCCCTGACCTTGATGACATGCAGTTGCGGGCCAGCGCCGGGCGCATGGACAGCGCTGCGGATCGCTTCGACGCCGGCCATGTCATTGGCGCGGCTGGTGATGAAGCCATGCGCCGCCGCGACACGATCAAGCGCGATACCCAGCCCGGTATGGCGCGGCTGCATGCCGGTTTCGCCGAAATGGCCGTTGTCGATGATGGCAATGACGAGGTTTTTGGGTGCGGCGACGGCAATGGTGGCAAGGCCCCCCAGCCCCATCAGCTGTTCGCCATCGCCGGTGATGACCAGCACCGTCCGCGCCGGCCGGGCCTGGGCGATGCCAAGGCCGACCAGCGCCGCGCTGCCCATCGCCCCCCAGAGGTAGTAATTGCCATCATGGTCGCCCTGGGCATGGACGTCATAGCTGGGCGAACCAAGCCCGGTGACGACAAGCACCGCGCCGTGATCGCGCAACAGCGCCGCCACGGCAGCGCGGCGATCGAGTGTGGCTACCATTTCTTCACCTCCAGCATGCGTTGGCCGATCGGGATGGCGATCTGCTGGTCGCCGTCAAACGCCTCGATGGCTGCCGCCGATACGGTTTCGAGCAGGTCCTCAGGTGCATCGACATGATAGGTGCGCACTCCGATGGCCTGCAAGGCGGCAACGGTCGCTGCCCCCATCGGCACCTGCCACGGGTTGAATTCGGCCCATTCACCGCGCATCGTCACCAGCATCAGCAGCGGAAAGCGCGCGATCACCGGCAGTGACAGCATGTTGATGCAATTGCCGACGCCGCTCGATTGCATGAGGACGACACTGCGCGCGCCGCCCAGCCAGGTTCCGGCGGCAAGGGCGATGCCCTCCTCCTCGGTCGTCAGCACCGTTGCCGTCACCGCCGGATCGGCGTGGAGCAGGTTGATCAGCCGCGTATGGCCGGCATCGGGCACATAGCTTGCCTGGGTGACGTCGGCGGCGCGCAGCCGGGCATGCAGCGCATCGGGCCAATCGGCCGGCGATGCATCAATCCTGGGGGCAGACGCCATGCGGTGATCCTTGTGTCAGCACGCCTCGATACGCCCGCCGGCCGCAAATTTCCCGCCGTATTTCGCATGATCAGCTATAGCGGTTTGCGAAGGGCGGCAGCGCGCCAGGAGTTTTGATATGGCCAGTGACATGATCACCCAGCGGCTGGTGGCCGAATTCCGCGCCACCTTTGGCGACCGGCTGTTCGCCCTGCCGGGTGATGCCGCGCCGCTCGGCATTCATTGGTGCCTGGCACCGCCAATCGCCGCCACCGCGGCGCTGGGCCCCGATGGCCATCCGCCACGCCAGCATGATGTGTCGGTGGCAGACTTTCCGCGCCGCATGTGGGTCGGCGGCCACCTCGATCTGCTGCGGCTGCCAAAAATCGGTGAAGTGATTGAGCGGACAACAACGCTGGCGCCGATCGAAGTGAAGCGCGGCGGCAGCGGCACCTGGTGCCTGACCGGCGCCGACCATGAGTTTGCCACCGGCGCCGAAAGCCTGATCCGCGAGCATCAGGACATTGCCTTTCGCCCGGCGGCCACCGCGCCGGCGCCGCCGCCGGCGCCGGTGCCCTTGCCGGCCAGCGATATGCTCTGGCAGCTCCCGACCCCCGACACCTTGCTGTTCCGCTATTCGGCGCTGACCTTCAATGGCCACCGCATCCATTATGATCATCCCTATGCAACCGGTGTGGAGGGCTATGCCGGGCTGGTCGTGCACGGCCCGCTGCAGGCGACGGTGTTGCTCAACCTGGCGGCGACCCTGCTGGGGCGGATGCCGGCGCGCTTTGCCTATCGCGCCACCGCGCCGCTGATCGCCGGTACCGACATGCTGGCCATCGGCCGCCGCGACGGCGACGGCGCCGCAGTATCGATGCACACACCCCAGGGCGTCACCACCATGCAGGCGACGGCCGAATAAAAGCCATCTGGCATTTGGCATATCTCCCGCGCTCCATTAACAATCCGGCATGGACCTGCGCCAGCTCCGCACCTTTCGCGCCGTTGCCGAACTCGGCAGCCTGAGCAAGGCGTCGGACCGGCTGCGCATTGCCCAGCCGGCATTGAGCCGGCAGATCAAGTTGCTGGAACATGATCTGAAGACGCCGTTGTTCGTGCGCCACGGCCGCGGCATGGTACCGACCGATGCGGGACGGATGCTGTTCGAACGCACTGCCTGGCTTGTACGGCGGCTGGAACAGGCCCGCGCCGATGTGATGGCGGTGGCCGGGGCGCCGGCCGGGCGGGTGGTGATCGGGCTGGTGCCGACCGTTGGCGGTGAGCTGGCGGCACGGATCGCGCGGCGCATCACGGCGGAATTTCCGGGCATCCAGCTACGGCTGGTCGATGCCTATGGCGGTTTCCTGGTCGATTGGCTGCACCGCAGCGAGATTGACCTGGCCGTCGTCTATGGCCCGGCGCGTAGTCTGCATCTGGATGTCGAAGTGCTGCGCCGTGATGCTATGTTCGTCGTCGGCGCCGCCGGTCAGGGGCTGGCCGGGCGCAGCGACGTGTCCCTCGCCTGGCTGGCCGACCAGCCCTTGGTGTTGCCCAGCGCGCCGCATGGCTTGCGCGCATTGGTCGATGGCGCGGCGGCGGCGGCCGGGGTGGCCCTGACGGTTACCGTCGAGGCGGACAGTTTTCAGCCGTTGCTTGATGTTGTGGCGGCCGGCGTCGGGCTGACGTTGCTGCCCGCCTATGCCGTCGCCGGGCGGATCGCCGCCGGGTTGCTGGAGGCGTGCCCGCTGGCCCCCCGACTGGAACGTGAACTGGTGCTGGCGTTGCCGGCGCGCCAGGGCGGATCGCTGGCCACCACCATGGTTGCAAAGATCGTGCGCGATGAAGTGTCGGGGCTCGGCTGATCCTATGTAAAGATCAGGCGGATGCGCGGCCGCCGCTTCAGCGCACACAGCACCGGGGTCGCCTTGCGCACATCGCCGAGCAGCGCCCGAATGGCGGGGCGCGGTTCCGGTGTGCTGACTGTTAATACAATCGCCGTGTTCAACAGGCCCGCCGGATGGCCGTCACCGGGCCGAAAAAACCCCCGGCCATCGATTTCCGCCGACAGTTCAACCCGGACAGTATCGATGCGCAGCCCGCGCAGCGCGGCATGGGCGGTCAACGTCACCGACAGGTTGGCCCCCACCGCTGCCAGCAGATATTCGGCCGGGTCGGGTGCCTCGCCGCGGCCACCGAAATGCACAGGTTCATCCATCAGGGCGTGCAAACCCTTGGGCGTGGTCAGGTCATTCTGGAAGCCGCCGCGCCGATCGATAGTCACCGCAACCCCTTCGCGGGAGTTTTCGGCGCTGGTGATCGCTGCGGCAAACCCCGTCAGGGTTTGCCGCAACCGTCCGTCATCGCCGGAATCACCTGTCATCGATCAACTGTCAGCGCCGCGCCGGGAATGATCAGAAATTTCCCGTCAGACGCACCCCGATTTCACGCGGCCGGATCAGGCTGGATGTGCCGGCAATCGGCAGGCCCGGCGGCCCGAACACCATCAGCAACTGGCCCGGCGAATAATTGGTGACGCCGCGCGTATCGGCCAGATTCTTGACATAGACCTGGAAGCCATAGCGATCGCTACGCAGGCCGGCCTGAAGGT
>JANYCM010000275.1 GCA_025360285.1 Sphingomonadales bacterium | reverse complement strand
TCTACGCCAAACTGGCGCGGTTGCAGTTCGAACAGGTGCAGCCACAGGTGGCGTGAGGCAGGTTGCACCTGTCGCAATCGTGCCCAAGCCTGTCCTACACCAACCAAAAAGGCTATAACGCCTGCGACGTCGCTCCTTGACATAGCGAATGGATTCCCGCGTCGGCACCGGCTTTTCAACAAGCCTGCGCCACACTGAAAAAAAACCGCCGAAACAGGAAAATAAGGAAAATAGTGCGAACCCGGAACGAATTGCGGGGCGCCATTCCGATCGACACTAACAGCTTCAAATACCAAGACGAAAGCGGATCGCCCCGCCGGCATCGGGGGCGGCATCAAGGATATGCCCGGGCTGATGCCGCCAGAACAGGCCAAAGCCGAATGTGCCGCCCCATAACGGCCGGGCATATTGCGCTTCGGCGGCGATTTCCCGCCCCGACGGGCCAAAGCCGGTCAGGCCACCATCGCCAAACGCCAGTTCGGCGCGGCCACTGACACGCAAAGGCTGGGCGATGCTGGCGCTGACCATGTCGCCGGGCACGATGATCCCGCCATGCACCAATGTCAGCGAGCCCGCAGTGCCGACGAGCCCCTCGGCATGGCGAATAAGTCCGGCCCCGCTGAAATCGGCGCTGCTATGCGCCAGCCGCGCCTCCCCGGCCAGTGACCAGCCGCCCAACGGCAGAACCAGCTGCAGCACCGCCGACGCCGTGCTGGCGCCGTTCAGCCCAAAGGCCGGCGCCAGCCGCGACCCAAGCAGCGCGCCGCGCTCGACAAGCAATTCGCCGCTGCCGGCGATGTGCAGCCGGCCGATGTCCCGCTCCAACCGCAGCACGGCGCGGCTGGCAGTGGCGAGGCCCGGCAGCGGCTGGCCGGGGCGCAAAGGCTCGCCGAGCCGAAGCTCGCCGATACCAAAACTTGCCGTCCACGCCCCCAACCGCTGCGCTACGGCGGCCCCGGCACGATCATGCGCCAGCACGCCAAGCCCATCGCTGCGCCCGGTCACCAACGGCGCCAGGCCCAGCGCGCCCTGCCCGCCGGCACTGTCGAGCAGCGCCCCCAGCGACTGGCCAAAGCCGAAAACGGCGGTACGGTCCGGCGCCAGCGCCACCTGGGCCTGGCCGGTCAACAACTGGCCGGGATCACGCCGGTCCTGCACCCCGGTCATGGCTTCGCCGCGCCAGGCCAGCCCGTCGCCGCCGCGCGTCGCCACCGCAAAGCCAAGGCTGCCAACCCGGCCTGCCGACGATCGCACCGTGTCACCGAACAGGCTCGCCGCCAGCCGGCCAACAGGCTCGCGAGTCAGCAGGCCGGCGACATTGATGAGATAGGCGCGGTCATAACTGTCGTGCGCCGGCACTTTCGCCAGCGCCGCACCGGTCTGCCCGGCATCCCCCAGCGGGCCACCAAGGCTGCCGGCACCGGCCAGGCTCAGCGGATCGGCAACCTTGGCGACACTCAGGGTGCCAACCGGTGCAAAGGCCCGCGCCAGATTGAGCGCACCATGGCCATAAACCGCATCGACGCCCGCATCGCCCAGATCATCGGCGGTGCGCAGCAACAATTCGACGATCTGCTTGCCGGTCAGATTGGGAAAGGCCTGGGCCAGCAGCGCCACGGCACCAGCGATGATCGGGGCCGATTCGGACGTGCCGCTGTACAGATAGGCGGTGCCGGTATGATCGAAACTGCGCACCTTGACGCCCAGCGCCGTCAGATAGCTCGCCCCCGCCGCACCGGCGTGATTGCTGAAATCGGCCATCACATTATTTTCGTCAACCGCCCCGGCAACGATCACCGTGCCCGGCGCGGCGGCGGCGATGGCCGAGGCAGCGAGCGGATCGATCTCGCTGCCCTTTTCATTGCCGGCGGCGATGACGATGACAATGCCGGCGCTGGTGGCGCGGGAAATGGCGGCGACCAGCGTCGGGCTGGCGGCATTGCCCCCCAACGACAGGTTAATGACCCGCGCCCCCACCGATGTCGCCGTGTCGATGCCGCTGGCGATCGCGGTATTGCCAAAGCCGCAGCCATCGGTGGCGGCACAACTGCCCGGCCGGTCGGTGCGGATCGACAGCAAGGTGGCACCCCAGGCGACGCCCTGGATGCTGCTGCCGTTGCGCGCTGCCAACAACAGCGCCGAAACCTGCGTGCCATGGCCATCTTCATCACTGACGCCGCGGTTGCCCGCCGCATCACCGCTGAACGGTGAAATACGCCCGGCAAATTCGGCGCTGGTCGGATCGACACCGCTGTCGATAACCGCGGCGATTACCCCGGCCCCGCTCGCCCCGGCCTGATAGGCGGTGATCGCCTGGGCCTGCACAGCGCCGTTGGAACGGCGATATTCGCTGGTGTCGAAGCTCGTTGGGGTCGGCGTCACCGGTGTCACCGGGGTGGTGTTCACCGGCGTCGGAGTCGATGTGACGCCGCCGCCGCCACCGCAGGCGGCAAGGCAGGTCAGGAGCAATACGGTGGCCACCGCCCTTTGCCGCCTGGTCACCCTGAAATCCCCCGCTGCCCCGGCGGCCATGCTATCGCCGGTTCCGAACCGGGGGAAGTGCGATCAATAGCCGCCGCTGGCCAGCGAGCGTTCGATCGGCACGCGCAGGATCGCAGGCCGGTGATGCGCCAGCGCCCGGCATAGGCACTGGCGCGGCGCTGGGTTTGCTGCGCCGCGGCGGCCAGCGAACCGAAGGGCAATCGGCCGGGGTGGCACCGCCGCCGCAGTGCCTTCGCCTGAAGGCGATGGGTCGCCTGTCGCTCCCCTGTGGCGGGCGGCCTTAAATCTTTGAGTTTTTGCGCGTGTCCGGGAGCGAAACCGCCGCCACCAGCGCCACGGCGCACAGCCCCGCTACATACCAGAAGAAGCCGCTTTCCAGCCCGGCGTTCTTGAAGGCGAGCGCCACATATTCGGCCGACCCGCCGAACACCGCGACACCAACCCCATAGGGCAGGCCGACGCCCAACGCGCGGATATCGGCCGGGAACATTTCGGCCTTCACCACGCCGGAAAT
>JANYCM010000269.1 GCA_025360285.1 Sphingomonadales bacterium | reverse complement strand
CATAGCGCGCCGTGCGGCTGGCCAGCAGCGGCACCGACGCGGTCACCTGGCGGCGCGCCGGATCATCGGTGACGGTGACAATTTCGGTGCCGGGTTCGCGATCGGTATCGCAGCTCGGCATGTCGCGATCGCCGACATAACGGCATGAACAGACGACATGGGCGAGGTAGCCAGCGGCGAGTTCGGCCCGCTGGCCGGTGCGGCTGACCTTCACCCCGCCCCAGGCGGCGACCAGAACGGCGGCCAGCACAACCAGCCAGAACCACCAGCGCCGGGTAAGGCGCGGCGATGATGTGGTGGCCGTGCTTGCGTTCATGTGGCGCGCCCCTCTAACGTCGCATTGTCGAAGGGGACGAGACGCGATGCCGACGCCGCAATCAAGGGTGAAAATGCTGGGCCTGGCCGCGCTGGCGCTGCTTGCCTCGGCACCGGCAGCCGTGCGGGCACAGGCGGCAGCGATTCCGGCGGTGGCGAGTAACCCTGCTGCCGATGTGTTTTTCACCGATCCGGCGCTGGGCGAAACCCGGGCGATCGTCGTGCTGCAGGACGGCAAGCGGGTGTATGAACGCTATGCACCGGGCTATGGCCCCGGCAACCGCTTCATTTCCTGGTCGATGGCGAAGTCGCTGACGTCAACGATCATCGGCACCCTGGTGGCGGACGGGAAGCTGGAACTCGACAGCCCGGCGCCGGTGCCGGCCTGGCATGTCACACCGGGCGATCCGCGCGCCGCGATCACGCTCAGGCACTTGCTCAACATGTCCTCGGGGCTTCGCCATATCGAAGCCGACCCGCCCGAAGTCGCCGACACCAACCGCGGGCTGTTTTCAGACAAGAGCGGCGATATCGTCGCCCACGCCATTTCGGCGCCACTGGCCAGCCAGCCGGGGACAAAGTTTCAATATTCGACGCTGACTACGCATATCCTTGATGACATCGCCGTGCGCACCCTGGCGCCCGCGGCCAAGACCCCGGCCCAGCGGCGGGCGGCGATGCGCCAGTTCATCGTCGATCGGATTGCCGGCCCCGCAGGCATGGCCTCACTGATCTGCGAATATGACCCGAAGGGCACGTTGCTTGGCGGTTCGCTGTGCCATGCCAGCGCGCGCGATTGGGCGAATTTCGGGCAGCTTTACCTTGGCGGCGGCATCGTGGCGGGGCGGCAAGTGGTGTCCCCCGCTTGGTTGCATTTCATCGTGACGCCGGCGCCGACCAACCCCGGTTATGGCGGGCAATTCTGGCTCAACCGACCGCACCAGGCGGGCAAGGAACCGGCGCTGTTCCCCGATCAGGGGCCGCCCGATGCCTATGCCGCCATCGGCCATCTGGGCCAATATATCATCATCGTGCCGTCCAGAAAGCTTGTCGTCGTGCGGCTCGGCAAGACCCAGGACGGCGTTCTGGCGCCGGTGCGCGCGGCGCTGGGCCGGCTGGTCAACGCCTATCCGGCGGCGCCATGAGCGCGGCGGATTATCGCATCATCGACATCAAACTCGATGAGCACACCATCTTGTGGCGCAACGCTGATATCGAACAGGAACGCCGGGTGGCGATCTTTGACCTGCTGGAGGGCAATGTCTTCCAGCCGGTAGGGGTGGCGGACCATGGCAATCACGGGCCTTACAAGGTCATGCTCGGCGTTGAGGAAGGCCGGTTGACGGTGGCGATCAACAGCCAGGATGATGCGGCGCTGGAGGCGTTTGTGCTGCCGCTCGCCCCCTTTCGCCGCACCGTGCGCGATTATTTTGCCATCTGCGACAGTTATTATCAGGCCATCCGCCAATCGACACCGCAGCAGATCGAAACCATCGACATGGCCCGCCGCGCCATCCACAACGATGCCGCCGAAGCGCTGAAAGAACGGCTGGAGGCCAAGGTGCTGGTCGATTTCGATACGGCGCGGCGGCTGTTCACGCTGATTTGCGTGCTTCACATCAGGGGTTAGTCAAAGTGTCCGTCCAATCCGACCGCTGGATCCGCGAACAGGCGCTGGCGCATGGCATGATCGAGCCGTTTGTCGATCGCCAGAAACGCGAGGGGGTGATCTCCTATGGCCTGTCCTCCTATGGCTATGACGCGCGGGTGTCGGACGAATTCAAGGTGTTCACCAATGTCGATTCGGTAACGGTGGACCCCAAGGATTTCCACCCGGCAAGCTTTGTCGACAGGAAGACCGATTGCTGCGTCATCCCGCCCAACAGCTTCGCCCTGGCGCGGACGGTCGAATATTTCCGCGTGCCCAAGGATGTTCTGGTCATCTGCCTGGGCAAATCGACCTATGCGCGCTGCGGAATCATTGTGAACGTGACCCCGCTGGAGCCCGGCTGGGAAGGCCATGTCACGCTGGAATTTTCCAACACGACGCCGCTGCCCGCCAAAATCTATGCCAATGAAGGCGCTTGCCAGTTCCTGTTCCTGAAGGGCAACGAACCCTGCGAAGTCACCTATGCCGACCGCGCCGGCAAATACATGGGGCAATTGGGGGTGACGTTGCCGCGGCTGTAATGACACATGGGGCAATTATGGCTATAGATAATGGCCATAAAGGAGTGGCACATGTCCAGTTACAGCGTTGCCGATGCCAAGAACAGCTTTTCCAGCCTGATCGACAGCGCCATCGCCGGTGATGAGGTAATCATCACCCGCCATGGCAAGCCGGTTGTCGAGTTGCGACCCGTCCCGACCGAAGCTGAGCGCCGCAGCTCGCTCGAGGTCATTCGCGCCTTTCGCGATGCCGGCCCACGCATGCACATCACGACAGTGGAACTGCTGCGCCAGATGTATGAGGACGACCAGGTTTGAGCCTCTATTTCGATGCCAGCGCGATCGTGCCGTTGTTCGTTACCGAATCCAGGTCCGCCGCAATGGATCGTTTCGTTATCGCGTCAGAAGGGCCGTGGCTGGTCAGTGATTTTGCCGCCGGCGAAGTGACCGCCGCCTTTGGCCGCATGGTGCGTGAAAAGCGCGTGGCCCCCGATCACGC
>JANYCM010000250.1 GCA_025360285.1 Sphingomonadales bacterium | reverse complement strand
CCACCGCAACAATGCCGAGCCAGAAGGTCCAGCCGCACAGCAGCACGATCATGGCGACATCCGCCGCCTTGACTCCGGCGCGGGTATAGATGCGATAGCGGACAGTGCCGCCGGTCAGCACCGTCACCCCCAAAGTATGGCTCATCGTGAAGCTGGCAAAGCTCGCCGCCGCCAGAATTGGCAGCGAAAACCGATAGCCGAGGTGCCGAGTCGCCAGCCAGTCATAGCCTATCAGCACGACATAGGATGCCGCCGCCGACAGCGCCGCCGCGACCAGCAACAGCACCGGCGTGGCGCGGATATCGGTCATGATTTCCGCCATCGTCACCTGGCCGGCGATCTTGCGGATGCCCCAGATGGCCAGACACAGCACGACAAGGCCCAGCAGGGCGCCGATCCATTGCTTCAGATTGGCCTTGGGCTTTGCTTTCGCTGCGGCGTCAGCCGGATCAGCATTGGCAGGCGGGAGCGATTCGGACAGGGTAACTTCCTCAGCGCCTGCCCTGGGGGCAAGGCATTCAACCACACCGGTGGGCCCGGAGGGACTCGAACCCCCAACCTAGCCGTTATGAGCGGCCGGCTCTACCGTTGAGCTACAGGCCCGGCCCGGCTCGGTCGCCGTAGCGCATCAAGGGCTTCGCCGGCAAGGTTGATGACGGGTGAAGTGGCGAGGCACCAACCCGCCGCCCCGATCTATCAAACAAAAAGGGCCGGGCCCGCATGGCGGACCCGGCCCAGAATGGTGATCCGCGAACATCCTGGCTCCAAGGGGGGGGAGGAGCGGCAGGGCGCGGATCGGTCCCCGGTCGCAGGGGGGGAGAGGGAAGCAACCGGTGACCAAACGACCGTTCGTCGGGGGGATGACGAAGCGAGCGCTTGCGCTGTCCGTGACAGCAACAAACCCTATTTACGTTTCGCACCCGCTATTGTGCAGCGCACAATTTTGCAGCGCAGCTATGCACCTGGTGCATGGCGGTCGAAATCCAGGTTCGCCGCCGTCATGCGCGCCACCAGAAAATCGCGCAGCGCGGCAATCCGCAAGGATCGCCGCAATTCAACCGGATAGGTGAAGAACGTCCGAAATACCGGGCCATCGAGTTCGGGCAGCACGACCTTCACCCTGCCAGAGAACCGAATCAGATAGCTGGGCAGCGCCGCAATGCCCGCCCCCGCCTCAACCGCCTGCAACACGCCATAGCTGTTGTTGATGGTCAGCGCCGCCGTCCGCGGGGCGCCTTCATGGCCCAGTTCCAGCGCCCAGTTGATGCCCTTCAGGAACTCGGGCGCCGCATCGCCATAGGCAATCAGCCGGTGCCGATCGAGATCGGCAACGCTTTGCGGTGCCCCGTGCCGGGCGATATAGTCGGCCGAGGCACACAGGAAGTGCCTGATCGGCAGCAGCGGTTTCTGCACCAGTTCGCTCTGAAACGGCGGGTGAAAGCGAATCGCCACATCGGCCTCGCGCTTGGCAAGATCGACATCAAGATCGCTCAACTGCACGCTGATGCGGATATCGGGATACAGATCGAGGAAATCCCCCAATTGCCGCGGCAACCAGGTCGAACCGAAGCTGACCGTCGTGGTCAGCCGAATCTCGCCCGTCGGCCGGTCACGCGACGCATCGATGGCCTGGCGGGTGCGTTCCAACCGGTCCTGCATTTCATGGGTGGCGGCATGGAGTTGCTCGCCCTCATGCGTCATCGCCAGGCCGCGGGCGTGACGGTGGAACAGCTTGGCGCCGATATCGGCTTCCAGCGCGCTGATCTGGCGGCTCAGCGCCGGCTGGCTCATGTGCAGCCGGCGCGCCGCTTCGGTAAAGCTGCCGGCTTCGGCAACCAGATCGAACAGCCGCAGCTTGTCCCAGTCCAGGTTCATTTGGCGCGGTTCATCGGTGTTTCACGCGGCCACCGCAACATCATGCGCCGCACCGCTCAGGAAACGCTCGGCCTCCAGCGCCGCCATGCAACCCATGCCGGCGGCGGTCACGGCCTGGCGATAGACCCTGTCTTTCACATCGCCTGCCGCAAACATGCCCGGTACCGATGTCGCCGTCGAATCGGGCGCGGTGAGCAGATAGCCTTCGCCATCCATCGCCAGTTTGCCGGCGAACAATTCGGTTGCCGGCACATGCCCGATGGCGACGAACAGCCCGTCAACCGCCAGCGGCCGCGTTGATCCATTGTCGGTGTCACGCAGCACAATGCCCGTCACCCCCAGCGGTGCCTCGGTCCCTGTCACCTCGGCAACTTCGGCATGCCAATGGGTTTCGATCTTGGCGTTGGCGAGCAATCGCGCCTGGTTGGTCTTGTCGGCGCGCAGCTCACCGCGGCGGTGGATCAGATGCACTTTCGAGGCAAAATTGGTCAGAAACAGCGCTTCCTCAACCGCCGTATTGCCGCCGCCGACCACGGCCACGACCTTGTTGCGGAAGAAGAACCCGTCGCAGGTGGCGCAAGCCGAAACGCCAAAGCCGCGAAACCGGGTTTCCGATTCGATCCCCAGCCAGCGCGCCTGGGCGCCGGTGCAGATGATCACTGCATCGGCCGTCCATTGGGTGCCCGAATCGGTTTCCAACCGGAACGGCCGCCGCGTCGTATCAATGCTGGTGACGATATCGCTGACCAGTTCGGCGCCGACATGGCGGGCCTGTTCGGCCATGCGCACCATCAGGTTGGGCCCCAGCACCGTCACATCGCCGGGCCAGTTTTCGACTTCGGTGGTGATGGTCAACTGCCCGCCCGGTTGCAGGCCTTCGATCAGCACCGGCGCCAGCGCGGCGCGCGCCGCATAGATGGCAGCGGTATAGCCGGCGGGGCCGGACCCGATGACGATAACACGGGCATGGCGGGTATCGGTCAAGGCTTGGCTCCGCAGATTTCAGTTTATCAGCCCCAATTAGACGTTACGCCAGCAATTTGCATCCCCTGCCCCGCCACCATGATCGCTAGGGCTCTAGGCGCGGAAAATTACACAAGCTGTTGCGCAGCCTTGCGCGCTTGCGTAATATTCTTGTCGGCGCGCGCCCTGAAGCGCCACGGAGTTTCGTTGATGCATCGTTCCCGGTTACCGATCGACGATATCGACCGCGTCATTCTGCGCCATCTGCAAGCCGAAGGCCGCATCACCAATGTCGATCTCGCCGAACGCGCCGGGCTGACGGCGCCGCCCTGCCTGCGCCGCGTCCGTGCCCTGGAGGAAAACGGCACCATACTCGGCTATCATGCCGATCTCGATCATCAGGCGCTGGGCTATGGCATAACGGTCTTCGCGCTGGTCAGCCTGCGCAGCCAGGCCGAAGCCGATCTGAAAGCCTTTGAGGACCATGTCGCCAACCTGCCCCAGGTCCGCGAATGCCATATGCTGAATGGCGAAATCGATTTCATCCTTAAGGTCGTGGCGCATGATCTGCAGGAATTTCAGCGCTTCCTGACCAGCGCATTGACGCCGGCCCCCAATGTCGAAAGCGTCAAGACCAGCTTTGTCATCCGCACCTCGCTGACACGGCCGGGCGTGCCGGTGGATTGACGGTAGCCGGGCGCGGGCTGGCACCGCACCGATCACAACAGCAATGTGGTCTTTTTGCAACGCAGCAAAACTCTCTTGATATTTTGTCATCTGGCGCTTGAGCCGATCACTTAACTGTAACAAAAGTCCGCCAGTGGCCGGCAGCAAGGGCGCTGGTCGTGCGTCCCGCTACGCTTTTTTGGCTTTCCTCAGGGGAATTTTCACGATGAAGAATCGCTTCTACACGAGTGTCGCGCTGGCGGCCCTCGCGCTTCCGGGCGCTGCCTTTGCTCAGTCCACCGGATCGGTTGATTTCGACAAGGAAATCGTCGTCACCGCCGCCGCCTCCGTCAAGGCCGTGGCCGGGGTTGACCAGCCCAAGACGACCAAGGCGAAGCAGGTCCTGACCCAGGAATTCATCGCGCGCCAGACGCCGGGCCAGACGGTCAATGACATCATCAACTATATCCCCGGTGTCAGCTTCCAGAACAACGATCCCTTCGGTTCGGCCGGCGGCACGCTGACCATCCGCGGTTTTGATTCGAGCCGTATTTCGCAGACCTTCGATGGTGTGCCGCTGAATGATTCGGGCAATTATGCGCTCTATTCGAACCAGCAGCTCGATCCGGAACTGATCGATCAGGTCAATGTCAATTTGGGCTCCACCGACATCGACAGCCCCAGCGCCGCCGCTTCGGGCAGCACCGTCAACTACCGCACCCGCCTGCCGTACAAGGATTTCGGCATCAATGCCGTTGGCTCGCTGGGCAGCTTCAATTTCCGCCGTATCTTCGCTGTCGTCGATACCGGCGAAATCGGTTCGCTCGGCACCCGCGCCTTCTTCTCGGCCAGCAATGCCAAGAATGACGTAGTGTTCAATGATATCGGCAAGATCGACAAGCAACAGTACAACTTCCGCGTCTACCAGCCGATCGGCAGCAATGGCGATTTCGTCTCGGTCGCCGGCAACTGGAACGTCAACCGCAACAATTTCTTCGGTTCGGTGCCGCTGCGCACCGTGCCGACGTCGCTGGCAGTGCCGAACCGTTTCCCGCTGACCGACGCCGAGCGTGAATACAAGATCGGCACCTGCACCACCGCCAACGGCGCCACGCCGGGCACCGCCGGTGTCGCCAACAGCTGCGGTTCCACCTTCGACGAACGCTTCAACCCGTCGAACACCGGCAATATCCGCGTGTCGTCGAAATTCACCCTGGCCCCCGGCCTGGTGCTGACGGTTGATCCCAACTTCCAATATGTCCGCGCCAATGGCGGTGGCACGGTGGTCGGCCGCGAAGGTTTCCGCACGATCAATGGCACCAACGTCACCGGCTATATCGGCGGCACGCCCTATTTTGGCCGGGATTTGAACGGCGACGGCGACACGCTCGACACCATCCGCGTGCTGGCAGCCAGCGAGACCAACACCCGCCGCTATGGCGTGCTGTCATCGCTGCGCTATGACATTGATGACAACAACACCATCCGCGTATCGTACAGCCTCGATCATGCCCGCCATCGCCAGACCGGCGAAACCAATTTGCTGCTCACCAACGGCGTCCCCAACAATGTCTTCGGCGAACGCAACGCGCTGGTCGATGGTGCCGGGAACATCATTCAGAAGCGTGACCGCCTGTCCTACGCCATCCTCAACCAGGTGTCGGGCGAGTATCGCGGTGAGTTCCTTGACAACCGCCTGGTCGTCAACGCCGGGGTCCGCGCACCGTTCTTCAAGCGTGACCTCAACCAATATTGCTTCACCACCAGCGCCAGCGGCAACGTCGATTGCTTTGGCAGCAACGCTGCCGGGTCCGCCGTTTATGCCACCGCCAATCCGACGCTACAGGGGCCGCAGCAGCGTATCCTGAAATACAGCAAGGTACTGCCGCAGGTTGGTTTCACCTTCGATATCATGGACAAGACCAGCATCTTTGCCAATTTCTCGCAGGGCTTGCAGGTGCCTGGTACGGATAATTTGTACCAATCATTCTTCTTCGCGCCGGGCGCCGCCGGTTCGCTACCGGTGCCGGAAACCACCAACAATTTCGATTTCGGCGTGCGCTACAAGGCGAGCATATTCCAGGCGCAATTGTCGGGCTGGTACACACGCTTCAACAACCGCCTGGCCTCGGCCTATGATCCGACCCTGGACGTCACCGTGTATCGCAACCTTGGCACGGTCGATAAATATGGCATCGACGGCAGCATCACCTATGCGCCGATCCGCGAACTGACGCTCTATGCCTTCGGCAGCTACAAGCATTCCGAAATCAAATCGAACGTTCAGCTGAGCGGGGGCGGCACCGCCGGCTGCGCCTCGTCAACGCCCGACCTGACAAAATGCGCGTTGACGGCCGGCAAGCAGGAATCGGGTTCACCGACCTTCACCTTCGGTGGTCGTGCCCAGGGCAATCTGGGGCCGCTGACCATCGGTGTGCAGGCCAAGCGCACCGGGCCGCGTTATGTCAACGACCAGAACTTGCCATTGCTGGCGACGGTCAACGGCGTGGCCAACACGGTGGTCTATGGCGCCCAGGTTCCGGCCTATACGCTGGTCGATCTCGATATCCGCGTGTCGCTGACCGGCCTTGGTATGAACAAGAACACTTACTTCCAGTTCAACGTCACTAACCTGTTCGACAAGCTTTATGTCGGCGGCGCGGCGGCCGGGCTGAGCCAGACCAGCATCCCGTTCGTCCAGATCGGTGCCCCGCGCGCCGCCATCGGGTCGATCATCGTCGGCTTCTGATCTATCGCCCTTCGCGGGCAACAAGCCGCCGTCCCTTCATACGAAGGGGCGGCGGTTTTGTTTTTGGCACAGGATTTTGGTGGGCGATGACGGGCTCGAACCGCCGACATCTTCCGTGTAAAGGAAGCGCTCTACCAACTGAGCTAATCGCCCCAGGCGCGCGCGGCGCCGGTCGCCACAGGCCCTAGCGCGCACGCCGGGGCCATGCAACGGTGCACAGCAACAACAGCCTTGGGGGGCGCGTGCAGACCATCCAGATCGCGGTATTCGCCGTGCTCACTATCGCCATGGCGCTGGCCACCTGGTGGCAGGTGCGCCGCATGGCGCACGCCGCTGGTGAAACCGCCGGCCGCAACACCAACAGCAACCGTGAATTCTTTCTGGCCGGCGGCGGGCTGAAA
>JANYCM010000239.1 GCA_025360285.1 Sphingomonadales bacterium | reverse complement strand
ATCGACGCCCTGTGGAAAGCCGTCGGATCAATCTGCGACCTCTTCACACCGCAGGAATGCTCAAACTACCTCAGAGCAGCCGGTTATGGCGCAGATTAAAAGCTCGATGCTCTAGTGTGCAGCCGCCTGAGCAGGGGAGGTTCGGAAATTACCTATCAACAGGCCGTCACGATGAACCGATCCGCCAGATACAGTTACCAGTGTTTTAATATTTTCCTTATTTTCCTGTTTCGGCCCATTTTGCGCGTCCCGGCCGGCCCCCAAAAAGGCCCAGCCCCGCAATGATCGATCCGGCAATGTCAAAGAACCGCGAGAGAGCGATCTCTTAACCTATTTGGCCCCTGTAGGACAGGTTTACGCCCCGCCGATCAATCGTCGTCATCGCTGTAGCCAAAGGGATCGGTTTCCTTCGGCTTGGTCGGCAGCACACCGCGCGGCAGCGGCGCGTCGCGTTCGGCGGCGTTCCACAGGAAGCTCGCCATGATGACGGCGGCCTGGCGCAGATCGGCGGCCTTCAGATGATCGAACGTATCGACGTCGGAATGGTGCGTCCGGCTCATGTAATCCAGCGGGTCCTGGATGAACTGAAAGCCCGGCAGGCCGACGCTCTGCATGAAGACATGGTCGGTGCCGCCGGTCTTGCTGGCCACCACGGCGGTCGCCCCCATGCCGGCAAAGGGCACCAGCCATTCGCGGAAGATCGGCACGACGCCGGGATTGCCCTCGGCATAGATGCCGCGGATCTTCCCCGAACCATTGTCGAGATTGAAATATGCCGCCAGTTCGCCATATTCGGGCTTCGCCGTCACCGGGAAACGCCGTGACCAGGTGAGATAAGGATCGGCCTTGGCCAGTACCGGATCGGCCATCGGCGCCCGCGTCACCATATGCTGATCGAGATAGGCCAGGCTGCCGAGCAGGCCCTGTTCCTCGCCCGCCCATAGCGCAAAGCGGATGGTGCGGCGCGGCTTGACCTTCAGGCTGGCGAGGATGCGCGCCGCCTCCATCACCACCGCCGACCCGGCGCCATTATCGGTCGCGCCATCGGCGGCCACCCAGCTGTCGAGATGCGCCCCGGCCATGACATAGCCGGCCTTGGGGTCACGCCCCGCAATCTCGGCAAAGACATTATTGGCCTTGCTGTTGCCGTCATGGAAGGTGACGCGGCTGTCGACTTCCAGCGTCACCGGCTCGCTGCCCTTGGCCAGCCGTGCCAGCCGGCGATAATCCTCGGCCGCCATCTGCACGCCCGGCACCTTGCGCCGGTCATCGCTTTGATAGGCATAGCCTTCGCCCGAGACGAGGCCACCATCGCGATAGGATTTCGATACCCAGGCACGGGCGCCTTCGGCGGCCAGAAACGCATCGAGCCGCTTGCTGAAATCATTGCGTTTCAGGCCGCGTTCAAACGCCGGCGTATCGGTCACCGGCTGGTCAAAGACGTCCATCTTGCGGATATCGTCGTCGGTATAGCGCTGGAACCCCGGCTTCACCGGCTCGCTGCCGTCACCCGGCAGGCTGACCAGCACGATCCGGCCCTTCAGCTTGCCGCGCCATTTGTCGAAATCCCGGTCCCGCTGCAGCGGCGCCACGATGATCGGCGCCGATACCGCCGCGCCGGTGCCCGGCGTCCAGGCCACCGGAATGGCGTGCAGCGTCAGCACGCGCGGCGCCGTCATCCGCACATTGATCGCATCGATCGACCAGCCGCGCCCGAATTCAAAGGATTCGAGGTGGACGTTGCTGAGGCCCCAATCCTTGTATTTCGCCTGCGTCCAGGCTTCGGCGGCGCGCATCTGCGGCGAATTGGTCATCCGGCCACCGATGCGGTCGGCCAGATATTCGATGGTTTCCATGACCTCGCCATGGTTCATCCCGGCATCGGTGATACGCGCCGTCATCGCTGGTTCGGGTGCATCGGCGGCGATCGCCGGCATTGCGGCAGCAAGCGCCAAAACGGCACAAAAAATCAGGCGCATGATCACATCCCCAAGATTGTGGCCATACGCTAACCGCCGAAAATCACGCCCGCAAGCGGGTTCAGCCGCCCCGCACCGCGCCGGCCACCAGCCGGTGCAGTTTCGACTGGATATTGCCATTGGCGGCCACCATTTCCTGCCGCGCCACCATGGCATCGCCGCCGCGATAATCGGTGACAAAGCCGCCGGCTTCACGCACCAGCAAAATCCCGGCCGCGACATCCCAATATTGCAGACCCGATTCCCAAAAGCCGTCAAAGCGCCCCGCCGCCACCCAGGCGAGATCGAGCGCCGCTGCCCCAAAGCGCCGCACGCCGGCAACTTCGGGCATCACCGCCGCCAAAATGCCCGAAAATTCCGCCGCCTTGCCATGGCCCTGATAGGGAATGCCGGTGGCAATGACGCAATCGGCCATGTCGCGCCGCGCCGACACCCGCAGCCGCCGGTCCGACAGCCAGGCGCCGCGGCCCTTTTCGGCCCAAAAGCTTTCGCCGGTCAGCGGTTGGTGCACAAGCCCGGCAACGACTTCGCCCTGCACCTCGGCGGCGATCGAAATGGCGAAATGCGGCATGCCGTGCAGGAAATTCGTGGTGCCATCCAGCGGATCGACGATCCAGCGCGCCTGGGTTTCGGCACCGATCTTTTCGCCCGATTCCTCCATCAACAGCCCCCAATCGGGCCGGGCATGGCTCAAAACTTCGCCGATCGCCTGTTCGGCGGCACGATCGGCGTTCGACACGAAGTCCGCCGGGCCCTTGCGACTGACCTGCAGGGCATCGACTTCGTTGAAATCCCGGCGCAGGCGCGGGGCGGCCTTGCGCGCCGCCTTTTCCATGATGGTGATGAGGGCAGAATGGGCAACCATATTGATCTTTCTACCCCTCTCCCTTCAGAGGAGAGGGCGGGGCCCGCGCGCTTCTTCAGCGCGGGGGAGGGTGAGGGCGAGGTGAGGGCTAGGCTGCCCCCAGCCCATAACGGCTCGCAAGCCCCCTGCCAACCGCCAAGCCTCACTCTGACGGCTGCCGCTCCAGCCAGGCCTGAGCCCAGCCGACCGGGTCGCGAACATCAACGGGGATGCGCACATCAGGCGCAATGCCATCGGGATCGACCGGATCATCGGGCAGGCGCAGCGACCGCGACGTCGCCCACTGAACAATATAGCGGCCCGATGGCGCCGGCATGGCGACGACATTGGCAAAATCGAGCACGCCGGCAGAATTGGCCTGGCCCATAAGGGTCACCTAGCGACTTTGCCGGGCGTCAAGCAGGAATTGTTCGCCGGTGCTGGCGGCATGGTCGATCAACACGGCAATATGGCGCGGAAACGGCAGCACTGCGGCGCGCCGTTCGATGCTGAACGGCAGCGGGTCGGTTCGCACAAAGTCGCCGATATGCGCCGCCATCAGCCGGTTCTGGGCATCGAGTTCCTGCGCCGGTCCCGGTGCCTCGGCACGGATCTTCTCGGCAATGGCGCGGCGCAGCGCGATATTGTCGGCGCTCGCCCGCATCTCCATCCCGATCGACACGACCGGCCGCGAATAGAGCAGCGGCAGGATCGGCGCATAGACATAGTCGCTGCCGCCGCCATTGTTGCGCAGGTCGATGACCAGATTGGGCATCGCCGCGAGGTCTGCCTGGTGTGCCGCCAGCAACTCGGCAAGCGGTCTGGCGCGGCTGTCATTGAAATCGGGAATGCGCAGCCACAGAGTTTTCGGTGACAGGCGTTTCAGCAGCAGTTGCGCCGCCGGGAACAGCCGCGCGGCACGGTCGGCATCGGCGTCGGCAACGGCCGGCAACGCCCGGTTCCAGCTGCCCCATTCGCTGCCGAGGTCGAGCACCGCCCCGTCGGCGAGCACCCAGGCCGTCACTGGATGTTCGGCATGATCGCCCGCGCGATAGACCATGTGATACAGGCCCGGCGCCGCCGCCGTCAGATCGGCCTTCACATCGCCCGGTTGCCAGCCGTCGGCCGTGGTCGTGAGAATAACCGCCGCAAAACGGGTCGCGGCCTTGCCGGTCCGCAGTACGGCCAGGCGATAGCGATCACCGATCTGCCAGATGCCTTCGACGGCATCACGCGCCGCGCCGAGTGCGGCCAAACGGGCGCGGACCCGGGTCTCGCTCCACGCCAGGCGCGGGGTCGGGGTGGCAGCGCCGGCCGTTCCAAGTGCATCGACATGGGTATGGCCATCATGGAAAAAGGCGACCCATTCCTTGAGGATTGCCGTCAATTGGGTGGATGAGGCCGCGGCAGCGCGCGTTCGCAACCGAGCGGTCAGGGCCTGTAGTTCAGCAGCCTTTGGCCCGGCAGTCTTGCTCGGATAGCCGGCATAATTGCTTGCGATCGTGCTGACGACAAAATCGAAGTCGGCAAGGTTGCGCGCTGTGTCGGGGGCCTTTGCCGGTGCCGTCAACGCCGGCGCCGGCGCCGGCGCCATCTGCGACAACAGCAGCGCCAAGGTTGCAAAGACAAAGCGCATCCTGAGACCTCCGTCGGACTTTCCTGTCAAAAACCGCTGCTACGCGCCGTTATTGCGCCTTCGCCAGATACGGCAGCACATCGACATTGCGAAACCCCGGCGTCTCACGCGCGAAATGGCGCAGCCAATAGCCATGGCCGCCGCCATAGACGACGAGCACCCGGTCACCCGGCTTCACCAGCGACATCAGCTTGCCGAAAATCTTGGCATTGCGCAGATACCAGGCGGCGTTGAGGTCCGCGCCGGCCTGATTGTCATGGTCGCCGATCGTCAAAATGCCATAATAGCTGTCCATGCCATAAACGGCGGTGCCTGGCGTGTTCATCATCACCAGCAACTGGCCTACACTCCTGGTCTTCTGGGCCGCCTCGAAACCCTTCAACCAGAGTTTGACCGGCACGTTGGTGGCATCCAACGCCGCCGTCTGGCCGAATTTTTCCGCCGCTTCCTGCACCTTGTCGAAGGGGAAATAATCCGGCTCGCCCGCCTTGGGTCGTTCATCGATGCCATTGACGGTTTTCAACCCGGCCAGCCGCGCGGTGCGATAGCCGATCTGAACGATTTCATTGGCCTCGCTGGCCAGCATCGCGTCGCCGAAGCGGGTGAATTCGGCAACGCCAAGGTCGGGCGCCTCGCTCTGCATCTCCACCATCACATGCGTCGGCCTGAACGCCGCCAGCGCCGCGGCGACACGCTGCAATTGCTGCTGGCGCGCCGGCGTCAGCACCGAATCGGCCTTCACATTGTTGATATCGAGACCCGGATTGCCGAAATGATAGGCACCCAGGACCATGACCTCGACCGGCGGTGCCGCAAAGGCAGGGGCGGCAAACAACAGGGCGAACGCCAGCAACGGCAGTTTCATCAGCAACATCCTTGGTGTGTTATTGAAATAAGACAATGACTGGCAAATGCCGCCATATCAATCCCATTTGAGCACTCCGCCGAACGCCGCGACGCCGGCGCCCGGCCCTTGCGGGTGCTCCCACACCGCCCGCACCACGGCGATGAAATCCGCGCCCGCTGCGACGAGCGGCGCCGCATTGTCCGGGAAAATCCCGCCGATCGCCACGCACGGCAACTGGCTGAGCACCGTCCACCAGGCCAGGATTTCCGGTGCCGGGCGGTAATGGCTGGGCTTGGTCGTCGTGTCGTAGAACGCCCCGAACGCGACATAATCGGCGCCCGCTTCGCCTGCCTCCATCGCCAGATGCCGGCTGTCATGGCAGGTGCGGCCGATCTGGGCATCGCGGCCGAGCAGCGCCCGGGCCTCGGCGATGCTGCCATCGCCCTGCCCCAGGTGCACGCCATCGGCACCGGCAGCCTTCGCCAGGTCGGCGCGGTCATTCAGGATGAACGCCACATCATGGGCGGCGCAGACCGGCAACAGCGCATCGCAGGCGCGCAGCACTTCAGCGTCGGGCACGTCCTTCAGCCGCAACTGGAACGCCGCGACCGGGCCACCACCGAGCGCCGCCTTCAGGCTGTCAGTAAAGCCCGGGATCGCGATGACAGGCGGCGACACGACATAAAGCTGGCACGGAGGGCGCCGCTGATGTTCGAAGCGCGCGCCGAATTCGGCGGGCAGCGGGATCAACTCGTCGGTCATGCTGTTGTCATTCACCAATCAGCCGGAGCAGCGAACCGTCCGGATCAACAAGCGCCCCGACACGCCCGCCCCAGGGTTCGCGGACCGGCGGATGCAGGCGGGGCCAGCCGCTGCGCACGTCCGGCACGCCGGCCGCCGCGCACAGGGTGTGGAATTGATCGACATCGGCCAACCGCAGACACGCGCCAAAGGATGAGTCTGCCGGGTCGAGATCGGGGTAGGGGAAAAATTCCAATGTCATCCCGCCGCGGTCGAGGATCATCCAGCCGCTGTCGCGATAGGCCTCGGCAAACCCCAATCTGCCGTAAAATGCTGCTGTCGCCGCAAAGTCACGCGACGGCAAATTGGGGGTGGCCCGGTCCACCGGTTATTCAAGCCCCTGGTAGATGTTGATGATCCGGTCGAGCATCGCCAGCGCTTCGGCGCGCGGGCGCTGGAAGGTGTTGCGGCCGATGATCGAGCCATTGCCGCCGCCATCACGAATGTCGCGCGCGTCCTGATACACCGCATCGGCACCCTTGGCGGCGCCGCCCGAAAACAC
>JANYCM010000231.1 GCA_025360285.1 Sphingomonadales bacterium | reverse complement strand
GCCCGAAGGCCGCTGCGCGTCGTGCCACAAGGAACATGAAGGTCCGCGCGGCGCGTTGATGGTGGCGCAATCCTTCTGCACCGATTGCCATGCCGGCCTCGCCAACAAATGCGGCGCCTGCCACCAGAAACCGTTCGTGTCGGTAACCGATGCCGCCTGCACCGCCTGCCATACACCAGCCGCTACCCCGGCCCATGCCCCGGCGGCGCGCTTGGCGCTGGGCCGCCTGCCCGCCACCGGCGCGGTCGCCGATCTCCACAAGGGCCTCAACCTGCCCGAAGGCCGCTGCGCGTCGTGCCACAAGGAACATGAAGGTCCGCGCGGCGCGTTGATGGTGGCGCAATCCTTCTGCACCGATTGCCATGCCGGCCTTGCCGCGCGGCTGCGCGATACGGCGCTGGCCAATGTCGGCGATTGGCCCGGCCACCCGCAGTTCAAGCCGATGATCGTTCAGGCCAGCACCGCACCGTCCTTCCGGCGAATCTCGCTCGATGCCCGGCCGCAGGAACAATCGGGGCTGATCTATCCGCACGCGCTGCATTTGTCGGCGACCAACAGCGTCGCCAACATGGTCCGCAAACAGGGCCTGATGGCGGGCCGCGATGGCGCGCTCGGCTGCGGCTATTGCCACACCCCCGACAGCGACGGGGTGCGCTTCAAGCCGATCAGCATGGAACGCAATTGCGCCGCCTGTCATGATCTGGCCTTCGCCCGCGATGGCGGCGTGGTGCGCACCCTGCCGCACGGCAAGCCCGGCCAGGTGGCGGGGATCGTCCGCGATTTCTATCTGTCACAGGCCATAAGTCCGCGCGCCGGGGTGCAACCTCTGGCCTTTGACCGCCGCCAACCCGGCCAGTTCGCCGCCGCCCAGACCGCCGACCTGCGCCCCGCCGGACCGGCCGACGCCCGCCGCCGCGCCGACACCGCCATCACCGCGATCTTCAGCAAGGGCGGCGTCTGTGCCGATTGCCACGCCGTCAGCCGCAGCGACACCGGCTTCGCCATCGCCCCTGTCACGCTCACCGATCATTATCTGCCCAAGGGCCGTTTCCCGCACAACCGCCATGACAGTTATGACGGCAAGACCGGCGACGCCGCCTGCACCGCCTGCCACAAGGGCACCACTGCCTCAAAGGCCGCCAGCGATGTGCTGCTGCCGCCCATTGCCCAGTGCCGCGAATGCCATGGCGCCGACAAACCGACCAGCGTCGCCGCCAGTTGCGACACCTGCCATGGCTTCCATTACGGCAGCGGCGGCCAGGGCGGCGATATCACGGCACCCCGGCGACGCGTGGTCAGCAGCCTGGCCCGAACACCGCCCGCCGCACCGCCCGCATGACCAGATCGGCCGCAATGGTGCCGATTTCGGTGATCGCCAGCGGCATACTGCCGGTGCCGGTCTCGGCCGCGGTGGACAGCATGAACAGGCAATCGCCATCGAACGGCCCATGGATCGGGCGGATGCAGCGCGCCAGGCCATCCTGCGCCATCATCGCCACCCGCCGCGCCTGGGCACGGGTCAACGGTGCATCGGTGGCAATCGCGCCGATCGTCGTGTTGCGCCCCGGCAGCCCGCCACCCAGCTTGGGGAACGCCACCTCGCCCGTCGGTGGTTCGCCCGCATAAACCTCGCCAAAACTGTTGACGGCGATCAGCGCGCCGATCCGGTGGCCCGAGGACAAAATCGCCGACACACTGCCGATGCCGCCGCCGCGCGACCCGGCGCGGGCGCCAAACCCGGCGCCGAGGCGACCGCTGCCATCCGGGCCATCCAGCGCCGCAAAGGCCGCGGCGGCCAGCCGGCGATACGGCGGCACCGGCCCCCAAGCCTTGTCACCTCCATTGGTCAGATCGAACAGGATCGCCCCCGGCACCACCGGCAAGGGCGGCAGGCCGGGGCCGATATCAAGCCCATGCCCCGCCGCCGACAGGCGCACCACCAGTTCATCGCCCGCGGCCAGTCCGAAAACCGATCCGCCCGAAAGTGCCAGACCATGCACCCGTTCGACAAGCGTTGACGGGTCCAGCGCATCGGTTTCGCGCGTCCCCGGCCCGCCACCGCGTACATCCACGGCCATCACCACCGGCGCCGATGGAACGATAAGCGTTACCCCGGTGTTTATACCGCTGTCGCTGGCATGGCCGATGCGCAGGCCGGGCACATCGGTAAAACGATCGGTCATCGCACAACCTTGCCATTCGGCCGTGACGCCGCACCGCCTTGCAACTTGGTCATCAAAGGGGCAGCAAGGTGCGGGGGATGGGAGAGGTTCATTGGTTACCGCGCACATCAACCGCATCGGCACGGCCGTTCCGCCGAACGATGTCCATGATGCTTTTGTCAGCTTCGTCGGCACCATGATCGATGACCGGCGCAGCCAGATGATCTTCAAACGCATGGTTGGCCGCGCCGATATTGCCCATCGTTATTCCTATTTCGAGCCCGCCAATAATCCCGAACGCTTCATGGCCGATACCGAAGGCTTTTACACCCCCGGCGGCTTTCCCTCCACCGGCGCCCGCATGGCGCGCTTTGAAGCGACCGCACCGCGCATCGCCGAACAGGCGATCGATGCGCTGGGGCTGGAGGGCGAACGCGAGCGTATCACCCATCTGGTGGTGGCATCCTGCACCGGCTTCATCGCGCCGGGGATCGACCAGTTGATCGTCAAGGCGGCCGGCCTCAATCCGGGGGTCGAACGCACGGTTGTCGGCTTCATGGGTTGCTATGCCGCGGTCAATTCGCTGCGGCTGGCGCATCACTTCGTCCGATCGGAACCGGCGGCCCGGGTGCTGGTCGTCAATCTGGAACTGTGCACACTGCATTTTCAGGAAACCGGCAATATCGAACAATTGCTGTCGATGCTGTTGTTCGGTGATGGCTGTTCGGCGGCGCTGGTCACCGCTGATGCCACGGGCCTGGCGCTGCATGACTTCCGCGCCACCACCATCGCCAATTCGGGCGATGCCATTACCTGGCGGATCGGCGACCAGGGTTTCGACATGCATTTGTCGGGGGAAGTGCCCGGCCGCATCGCCAAGGCGCTGAAGTTCGAAACCGAGCGCAACGATGGCGAAGGCCTGCTGCGCGGCACCCGCCCGGAAGATTATGACGTCTGGGCCGTCCATGCCGGCGGCCGCACTATCCTTGATGCCGTCGAAACCGGCTTTGGCCTGGCCAACGATTCGCTGCACTGGTCGCGCGGCGTGCTCCGGGACTTCGGCAATATGTCCTCGGCAACCTTGATGTTTGTCCTGCAACGCATCCTGGGCGGCGTCGGCACCACGGTGGCACCGGCGGCGAAGGGCTTTGGCGTTGCCTTCGGGCCCGGCCTGGCGGCGGAAAGCTTCCGTTTCAGCGCTGTCTGACCTGATGGATGCTGTCGTGCTGCGCCGGTTGGCCCGGCCGGACTTTTCGCAGCGGGCGACCGACGCCGAACTGATGGACGCCGATGACCTGCCGGCGGCAACCTATGCGACGCTCATCGCCGATCTGGCGCGGGTCAACACCATCACGCTCGCGCGGCGGCCGACGCTCGCCTGGCTGGCGCGGGCGACGCAGGGCATGGCCAGTTTCAGCCTGGTCGATGTCGGGTTCGGCCATGGCGACATGCTGCGCGCCATTGCGCATTGGGCGCAGCGGCGCGGGATCACGGCACATCTGACCGGCATTGACCTCAACCCGCGCAGCGCGCCGGTGGCCAGTGCCGCCACCGATCCGGCGCTGGGCATCGAGTATCGCACCGGTGATGCGGCCAACGTCGGTTTCGCCCCCGATTTCATCATTTCATCGCTGGTCGCGCATCATATGGGCGATGCCGAACTGGTCGGCTTCATCGGCTGGATGGAAGCTACGGCGCAGCGCGGCTGGTTCATCAATGATCTGCACCGGCAGCGCCTGGCCTGGGCCGGCTTCCGCCTGCTCGCCGGCGTGCTGCGCTGGCACGCCATTGTCCGTCATGATGGCGCGCTGTCGGTGCGCCGCGCCTTTGTGCGGCGGGACTGGGACGATTTGCTGGCGCGCGCCGGGCTGGCGCAGCCGCCGGTGCGGGTGCGCTGGTATCTGCCCTTCCGCTGGGGTGTGGAGCGGCTGCGATGAACCATCGCGCGCTGATCATCGGGGGGGGGCTCGCTGGCGGCGCCGCGGCCGCGCGCCTCGGCCGGTTGGGGGCGGCGTCGCTGTTGCTGGAGCGCGAGACGGCGGCGCATGACAAGATCTGCGGCGAATTCCTGTCGGTGGAGGCTGAGAGGCATCTCGCGGCGCTGGGCTTCGATACCGAACGGCTTGGCGGCGCGCGCATCGATACCATCCGCCTCCACGCCGGGCATCGCCGCGCCGAAGCACGCCTGCCCTTTGTCGCTACCGGGGTGACGCGGCGGACGCTCGATGCGGCGCTGCTCGATCATGCCGCGATGTTAGGTGCCGAGGTGCGGCGCGGCGTGACGGTGCGCCAGATCGCCGGGGGCCGCGCGGTTACGGCAGAAGGGTCGGTCGATGCCGGCGCGCTGCTGCTCGCCACCGGCAAGCATGAACTGCGCGGCCAGGGCCGGGACGCGGCGGGCGTCATCGACGATCTGGTCGGTTTCAAGCAGTTCTTCCGCTGCACACCGGCGCTGCGCCGCGCACTCGCCGGGGTGGTGGCGATCACCATTTTCGATGGCGGCTATGCCGGTCTGCAATGCGTCGAAAATGATCGGCTCAACCTTTGTTTGCTGGTCAGCCGGGATCGGCTGAAAGCGGTGGGCGGTGCCTGGCCGGCGCTGTTTGCGGCGCTGCTCAAAGAGCCCGGCCTTGCGCTGCTGGCGGATGCCGAGGCGCTTCTGGCCAGGCCGTTGACCATCGCTTCGGTGCCCTATGGCTTTCTGGCGCGGCCGGACGCCGGTGACCCGGTCTGGCGGCTGGGTGACCAGGCGGCTGTGATCCCCAGTTTCTGCGGTGATGGCATGGCGATGGCGCTGCATAGCGGCCGGCTGGCTGCCGACATGCTGGCAGGCGGTGCGGCGGCGGCTGATTTTCAGGCGCGGCTGCGCGGCGATGTCGGCCGCCAGGTGCGGCTGGCGACGCGGCTGCAACGCTTTGGCACCAGCCGGCTCGGGCGGTTCGCACTGGTCGCGGGGCTGGGGGCGGTACCGGCGGCGCTGGCGGCATTGGCGCGCTGGACGCGGGTGGAACCGGCGGCACTGGCACGCGCCGGGGCGTGAAAATCGCGCCGCAGCTCTGTCCTACAGGGCCCAAAAGCGCTAACGCGCGGTTAGCTTGGGTACAATTTGCTTCGTCATCCCGGGCTTGACCCGGGACCCAGCTTTTCTCTGCATCATCGGTTACGCTTGCGCCGACAAAGAAGAACTGGGTCCCGGGTCAAGCCCGGGATGACAATATAATCCAAAGGAAATCCTGTCTGATCCGCCTCGCCGGTTGAAATTCAGTCATAGAAAAAATCGATCAATGATGGGGGCAAATCCAACAAAAGGGCAGAAAAGCCGCGTAAAAAACCGCCGAGACAGGAAAATAAGGAAAATAACCCACGATGACGGCCATTTTCCGATCGAGAAAATCGATCACTGCCGCCAAAGTGCAATCGCTACCTGCCGGCAGCGTTGAGGGGATAATGATGCGCGCCTTTTGCCTTGCCCTGTCCCTGATGCTCGCCGCCCCTGCGGTGGCGGCAACCGAACGCGTCGGCAGCATCGATGGGGTCGCCATCATCGATCGGCTCGATGTCGCCGATTTGCCCGCCGGCCAGGTGCAGCGCTTCTGGTTCCGAGCCGGCGAAACCGCCATCGCGCAAAGCTGGTATGTGCCGGTGATCGTGGTGAAGGGCGCCAGGCCAGGACCGAAGCTGTTGCTGACGGCGGCGATTCACGGCGATGAATTGAACGGTATCGATGTCATCCACCAACTGGTTGCAGGGCTGGATCCGGCGCAAATGGCCGGCACGCTGGTTGGGGTGCCGGGGCTGAACACGCCGGGCCTGCTGCAAAGCACCCGCGAATGGACGCCCGATGATTCACGCGCCAGCCCCAATCTCAACCGCGAAATGCCGGGGGCGGAAGGCGGCCCCGGTATCGCGGATTATGCCGGGCGGCTGTGGAACCGCCTGCTGCGGCCCAATGCCGATCAGGCGGTGGACCTCCACACCCAATCGCGCGGCACCGCCTATGTGCTGTATGCCTTTGCCTCGACACCGCGGGCGCGGGTGATCGCCGAATTGATGCGGCCCGATATCCTCAAGCTCGATCAGGGCGAAAAGGGCACGGTGGAAAATGAAATGGTCCGCGCCGGGGTGCCGGCCATCACCCTGGAACTGGGCACGCCGGAAGTGTTCGATGCCGCCATGGTCAAACGCGGCGTTGCCGGCATCACAAATCTGCTTCGCGAGATGCAGATGCTGCCGGGTGACGTCATCAAGGGGCAGGCTGGTTTTACCGGCAACAAGCTGACGCCGGTGCGGGCGCCGCGCGCCGGCTTTGCGCATCTGCTGGTGCCGCTGGGCGCGGCGGTGACCAGGGGCCAGCCGATCGCGACGATCAGCGACGCCTTTGGCCGCCTCACCGACACCATCCCGGCACCCGCCACCGGCCACATTAACACGGTTTTCACCGATCCGCGCCGGGCGCGCGGCGGTATGATCGCCCGCATCGTCTATTGGTCCGATGACCCTGCCTGCCGGGAAGGCTGTTGATCTGGCGCCGGCCAGCGGATAGGGGCCAGTTAGCGCCGGATTAGCTCAGCGGTAGAGCAGCGGTTTTGTAAACCGAAGGTCGGGGGTTCAATCCCCTCATCCGGCACCAGCCAGCTCCTAACTTGTTGTTTTATAACAATAATTCCGAATCAAAGGCATTCTGGTCGCCTGACGCGCTTGAAGAGCCACCGACGACGACAACATCATGGCCTCCGCTGCTGGCTGCACGGGCGGCGGCAAGGGCCGCACATTCGAACAACAGTTTCCGGGTCCCGGTCGCGGCATCGACATTAGCCCATTCGGTGCCATGGTCGATCGGGCCGGCCACATCATCGTCACTGCAATCGTCTGCCGGGATGGTGCGAACCGAGACCGCTTATATGGTGGCAGACCATAATTTGATTATAACCTATGTAAAATGCAGTGTGAACCGCGCCGAGTTTTCCGGAGGCTATTTTGTTTAAGTCATGCAGCGATAGGCGCTTCGTTGATCATGGCATAGTGGCGCTCCTCTGCTTGTGCGGGCGGAATGCTGCCGATGGGTTCGAGGAGTCGGCGGTGATTGAACCAGTCGACCCATTCGAGCGTGGCATATTCGACGGCCTCGAATGATCGCCAAGGACCGCGGCGATGGATGACCTCGGCCTTGTAGAGGCCGTTGATCGTCTCGGCCAAAGCGTTGTCATAGCTGTCACCGACGCTGCCGACCGATGGCTCGATCCCCGCCTCGGCGAGCCGTTCGGTGTAGCGGATCGAGAGATACTGGCTGCCGCGATCGGAGTGATGGATGAGGCCGCCGCTGCGCGCCGGCCTCCGCGCATGGCGTGCCTGCTCCAGCGCATCCAGGACAAAGCCGGCATGCGCAGTACGCGATGCCCGCCAGCCCACGATGCGACGGGCGAACGTATCGATGACAAAGGCGACGTAGACGAAGCCCGCCCAGGTCGGAACGTAGGTAAAGTCCGAGACCCAGAGCATATCCGGCGCCGGCGCGTGGAACTGGCGGTTGACCCGGTCCAGCGGACACGGGACAGACCGGTCGCTGACGGTGGTGAGCACCGGCTTGCCCCTGATCACGCCAGCCAGCCCCATCGCCCGCATCAGCCGAGCGACCGTGCAGCGCGCAACATCAAAGCCTTCGCGCCGCAACTGCCGCCAGATCTTGCGCACGCCATAGACGCGGAAGTTGGCATCGAACACGCGTCGAACTTCAATCCTGAGCGCGGCGTCCCGCCGCGCTCTATCCGACAGCTTTGCCGGATCATCGCGCTTCGCCACATGCGCATGGTAGGTCGATGGGGCGATCGGCAGAACCTTGCAGATCGGCTCGACCCCATGGACGGCGCGATGATCCCGGATCAAGTCCGGGACCGATGAACGCGATCATCTTTTGAACGGGCGGTCGAACTCCGCCATCGCAAAATATGCCGACGCCTTCCTCAGTATCTCGTTGGCCTGGCGCAGCTCCCGGTTCTCGCGCTCAAGCGCCTTCAGCTTCGCGGCAACCTCGGTTGGAACACCTGCCCGGCCGCCAGCGTCAACCTCGACCTTCTTCACCCACTCATGCAGCGTCTGCGCCGCACAGTCGATCTTGGCCGAAATCGACACCACCGCCGCCCAGCGCGAACCGTGATCCCGTTCGTGCGCGAGCACCATCCGCACCGCGCGCTCGCGCACCTCGGGCGCATAATTGTTCGTTGCCTTGCTCATAGTAGCTCCCCCTTCTCAGCAGTTGGAGCCTCCGGCAAACCCGGCGCGGTTCATGGCTGCCTGGCGCTGGGGGTCGATCGGTCGTCGGTCCGATACCAGTCGCACCGGCCCGATCAGGCGCCGCTGATGCTGCGCATCCGTGATCTTGCGGCGACGCGGACGCGGTATGGCTACTTCAGGATTTACATCCTGCTGCGCAGGGAAGGATGGTTGGTGAACCACAAGCGTGTGTACCGGCTTTACAGGGACGATGGTCTGAGCCTTTGGCTCAAGCGGCCCAGACGCGACGTCAGCGCTGCGAACCGGCACCGGCAACCTGCAGCGCTGGCGGCGAACGAGATGTGGTCGATGGACTTCGTCTCTGACGCACTGTTTGACAGGCGGCGGCTGCGGGCGCTGACGGTCGTAGATGCGTTCACCCGCGAGGCGCTGGCGATCGACGTCGATCAGGGCATCAAGGGCGAGCAGGTGGTTGAAGCGATGACGCGCATCACGCTGTCGCGTGGTGCGCCCAGGACCATCCGGGTCGACAACGGGCCTGAGTTCATCTCGAAGGCGCTCGACCGTTGGGCCTACGAGAACGGCGTCACGTTGGACTTCAGCCGGCCGGGCAAGCCGACGGACAATGCGTTCGTGGAATCGTTCAACGGCCGCCTGCGCGACGAGTGCCTCAACACCCACTGGTTCCTGTCGTTGAAGGACACCCGAGCCAAGATCGACGCTTGGCGGCGGGACTATAACGAGAGCCGTCCTCACACATCGCTTGGCTGGCTGACGCCGATCGAATATGCTGCCGCCGCGGCCAAGATCACCGCAAAATGAACGCCAGATACTCACCCGCAACCTGGATGAGAAACTGGGGGACCTTCAATTGAGCGCCCGCGGCGCGTGCCGGTTTCGCGCACAAAATTCTCGCAGTTCTGTGATGGCTGCAACCAGTCATGAAATTTGCGTGGCTGTACCGGCCACAACATACCAGGTGACAAAAAGGCCGCAAAGCAGGCCACCAGGGACGGCGCTGCCAGTGCGGTGCCATGTGAAGGTACCGATGGCGGCTA
>JANYCM010000188.1 GCA_025360285.1 Sphingomonadales bacterium | reverse complement strand
GCAACATCGTCATCCTCACCGGCGCCGGCGTCTCCGCCGAATCGGGCGTGCCGACCTTTCGCGGCCCCGATGGCCTGTGGGAAGGGCACCGCATCGAGGATGTCGCCACCCCCGAGGCGTTCCGGCGCAACCCGGTGCTGGTGCAGCGCTTCTATGATGCCCGGCGTGCGGCGCTGGCGACGGTCGAACCCAATGCCGCGCACCGGGCGCTGGCGCGGCTCGACGCCGAATGGCCGGGGGATTTGCTGCTTGTCACCCAGAATGTCGATGATCTGCACGACCGCGCCGGATCACGCCGGCTGATCCATATGCACGGCGAACTGCGGCGGGCGCTGTGTGCCGGCTGCGGTGCCGCGCCGGCGTGGACCGGCGGCCTGTCGGGAAACCCGGCGTGCCCGCGCTGCGCGGCCCCGCGCCTGCGGCCCGATATTGTCTGGTTCGGCGAAATGCCCTATCAGATGGACGCGATCGAAACCGCCATCGCCGCGGCTGACCTGTTCGTGTCGATCGGCACTTCGGGCGCTGTCTATCCCGCCGCCGGCTTCGTCAACCAGGCGCGGGCGGCGGGGGCGGCGACACTGGAGCTGAACCTGGATCCGTCGGCGGGCACGCCGTTGTTCGATACCGCGCGGCACGGCCCGGCGGGGGTTCTGGTGCCGGCATTTGTCGCCGAAATGCTGGGTGGCTGAGCGCATTTTCCGGCGCTGACCCCGCCCCGACCGGCGACACTACCCGTTTCACCGCCGCGACTCCCCGTCAGACCCGGCGCCGCACCCCTGGCGACCGGGATTCGCACCCCGAAAACCCCGGTTTCACCCGGCGCCTTTGGCATTTTCGACCAATAACCGGACCATGGCGTTGGGGAACCGGCGCTGCACGGTGACCGCAAAGAAGCTCTCGCCGATCCCCGGCAGGCCCGTCGCCTCCACCAGCAGGCCCGCCGCAAGCTCATCACGCACCGCAATCGGCGGCAGCACAGCCAGCGCAAAACCTTCGCGGACCAGCAGCCGCATCATGGCAATATCATCGACTTCCGCAGCGATCTGCGGCCGGATGTCCAGCCGGTCGGCAAAGGCATCAAAGCCGGTGCGCACGCTGCTGTCGGCCGTCGGCAGGATGACCGGATGCCGCGCCAGCAAGGCGGCCAGCGACCGTGTTTCGCCGACCAGCTGCGGCGTTCCGATCAGGCTGACCGGCTGTTCGGAGAGTTTGTGGACGATGAAGGGCGACAGGGCATCGGTCGCAGGCGTTTGATTTGTCAGGATAATATCCAGCCGTAGCGATTGCAGGCCAAGCAGCAGTTCGGACGCACTGCCCGACCGCAGGATGACTTCGACATCGGGGCGGCCCAGCACGGGTTTGAGGAAACTGATCTGGAAATTGCGCGACAAGGTGGCCAGCGCGCCGATCCGCACCGCCTGGCGGGTGGCACCGGTTTCGCGCAGCGTGCCGAGCAATTCGGCGCCGGTGGCAAAGATCGTATCGGCATGATCCAGCGCGATCCGCCCCGCCTCGGTCAGATGCAATTGCCGCCCGCGCCGTTCGAACAGCGCATGCCCCAGCCGGCCCTCCAGCTTGCCGATCTGCACCGACAGCGCCGACTGCGACACATTCAGCCGCGCGGCGGTCCGGGTGAGGTTTCCGTCCTGCGCCACGGCCCAGAAATAGCGCAAGTGATTGTAATTAAGCTCGGTCATATCGTTTCTTTAAAACGAATGATATCCAACAAACAATGAATTTTTGGGTGCGGCGGGGTCTGGCTAGGAAGGGCCAACGCCTGCGGGCGAATGACGGGGGAGCCTTGTGCCGCTATATCTTCTGCCCTTCGGGGCACCCTTGCTGCTGCTTGTCGCGGCTGCGATCGGGTTCCTGCGGCCCGGCCGTCCGAACCGCCTGGCGCTGCGGGCGATCGAGGCGCTGTCAATCCTGGCCGCCGCCAGCGCGCTTGCGGTGATGGCGCTGCTCATCACCGCCGGCCCGGCAACCGCGGCGCTGCTGACCACCCAGGGCACCGGGCTGTCGGCCCGGCTTGATGCCGTCAGCGCGGCCATGCTGCTGCTGGTGAGTTTCATTGGCTGGGTCGTGGTGCGCTTTTCCACCGTCTATCTTGGCGGTGAGGCGCGGCAGGGGGTGTTCATGGCCTGGCTGTGCACCACCCTGGCGATGGTCATGCTGCTGGTGATTGCCGGCAATCTGCTGCAACTGGTGCTGGCCTGGATGGCGACCAGCGCCAGCCTGCACCGCCTGCTGTTGTTCTACCCCGACCGCGTCGGGGCACAGCGCGCCGCACGCAAGAAGTTCATCACCGCCCGCGCCGGCGACCTGGCGCTGATCGGCGCGGCCGTGCTGCTCACCATCGCCTATCGCACCACCGATATCACGGCGATCCTGGCAGCGGCGCGGGCCGGCACCGGCGGCGGCGCGGCGATCGCGGCGGCGAGCCTGCTGGCGATCGCCGCCCTGCTCAAATCGGCGCAATTCCCGCTGCACGGCTGGCTGACCGAGGTGATGGAGGCGCCGACCCCCGTGTCGGCACTGCTCCACGCCGGCGTCATCAATGCCGGCGGCTT
>JANYCM010000183.1 GCA_025360285.1 Sphingomonadales bacterium | reverse complement strand
GAATTTGGTTTTTGGAATATCCGCCCGGTTGCCGGACGACCTGACTAATCGAAAATGTCAAATTCCTGTTGTCCCCATGGACACAGGAGAATCGACATGGAACCGATCAACCTTTCAATCATCGATGCGGCGCGCACCTTGGGCATCGGCCGCTCAAAACTCTATGACCTGATCAACGCCGGCCATCTGGAAACGGTTAAGCTGGGCACGAGGACACTTGTGCGCGTCGCAAGCATCAAGGCGTTTTCGGATAGCCTTGCCAAGCGGGCGGCATGACCGGTGGCGCGCCATAAAAGAGACCCCGCCCCGGCTGGCACGCCGGGGACGGGGTGGGTTGAGATTGAAGCGGGCAGCCCCTTTCTCAATCCCCCTCATAGCAGCGAACCCGCGCCCGGTGAAGCCTTTGCGGCGGCATGGCTGGCGCGCCTGGGGGTGCGGCCGGCGCTGGCGGCAACCGTTGTGGCGCTGGCGCGCCTTGGCGGTGCGGCATGACCGGCGGCGATCTGGTGGCGGCAATGCCGGCCGTGGCGCGGGCCTTACTGGGCGAGCCGGTGGAGCATCTGAGCACGGCCGGGGAATGGCGATATGGGCGGCGGGGTTCCCTGTCGGTCGATATTGAGCGCGGGCTGTGGCGGGACCATGAAGCCGGCACCGGTGGCGGCGTCATCGCGCTGATTCAACGCCAGCGCGGCGGCGACATGGCGGCGGCATTGCGATGGCTTGGCGACGGGCCGGAAAAACTTGCGGCACTAAAAAAGAGACACGCACGCCCTGCCAGCCGCCCGCGCGGTATCGATGACCGGCAACGAACCGATGCGGCGCTGGCGATCTGGCAGGGTGCGGAGCCGCCGGGTGGGACGCCGGTTGCCGCATATCTTGCCAGCCGGGGCCTTGCCCTGGGCTTGCTGGGCGACGTGCCGGCCGATCGCGTCCGGTTTGCGCCGGCATGTCCGTTCGGCCCTGGCACGCGCCACCCGGCCATGCTGGCGTTGCTGACTGACATTGCGACCGGCGCGCCGGTTGGCATCCGCCGCACGGCCCTGACAATGGTAGGGGCGCGGGCGTACGACGCGGACGGGGCGAAGCTGCCCCATAAGGCGCTAGGGCGGGCGGGGAACGCCGTGGCGCGGTTGAGTCGGGGCACGCTGCCCCCGGCGGCGCTGGCGCTGTGCGAGGGCTTAGAAACCGGGTTGAGCGTCATTGCTGCAACGGGTGCGACGGTCTGGGCTTGCCCGGCTGGCACACTGGCCAAAGTCCCGGTGCTGGCGAGTGTCGAACGGCTGACAGTCTATGCCGACAATGACCCGCCGGGGCTAAGCGCGGCGCGTGCCGTGGCCAGCCGATGGCGAAGCGCCGGGCGGCAAATCTCAATCGAAACCCCTCCGCTCCCTGGCGCTGATTTCAATGACCTTTGGCTGGAGATGCAGCATGGATAACAGCTTTCCCGGTGCGCATGGCGTTCCGCTCGACGCCCCTGCCCCTATCGTTCCGATCAAGCTGCCGGACTTTCTGGCGCTCGACATACCCCCGCGCCTCAATTTGCTTGCGCCGATCATCGCCGAAAAATCGGTCAATATGCTGTTCGGACCGCGCGGGTGCGGCAAGACGCATCTGGGCATTGGCATGGCGGTGGCGGTGGCGACGGGCACGCGCTTCCTGCGGTGGGAAGCGGACGAACCGCGCCGGGTGCTTTACATTGACGGTGAAATGCCAACGGCGGCGTTGATCGAGCGATTCAAGGCGGCAACGGCTGGCGTCGCCAATTTCAGCTTTGCCGAATTGAACCTTTCGATTCTGGCGGCAGATTATACCCCGGAAGGCTTGCCGAACCTTTCCACGCTGGAGGGGCAGGAACGCTTTGCCCTGGCGGTCGAAGGCCATGACCTGATTATTCTGGACAACATCGCCACCCTATGCCGGGGCGGGAAAGAGAATGAGGCGGAAAGCTGGGCGACGTTGCAGGCCTGGGCATTGGGGCAACGCCGGGCCGGGCGGGCGGTGCTGTTCCTTCACCATGCCGGCAAGGGCGGCGATCAACGCGGCACCAGCGCGCGCGAGGATATTATGGACACGGTTATCAAATTGTCTCGCCCGGCTGACTATCAGGCCACCGAAGGCGCGCGAATGATTGTCGAATTTACCAAAGCGCGGGGCTTCATGGGCCAAGATTCGGAAGCCTTTGAGGCGCGGCTGGCGGATGGTGGCTGGAGCGAACGCAGCGCCAGCAACGCCCGTGACGAACAAATAATCGCCTTGCATCTGGAGGGGCTGACACAGCGCCAAATTCAAAGTGACGTCGGATGCGGGGTGGCGACGGTCAACAGAGCCATTAAGGCTTACAAGGCCGGCAAACCCGTTGCGGACAATGACGGCTGAAACAGGGCGTGGAACGGCGAACGGGACGGGCGAAACAGCGGCATGGTGGCGGGCTGTTCCACCGTTCCACTGCCGGGGGGCGGAACGGTGGAACAAGCCCCTTTCCACCTATCGCCACCAACGGCTTGCGCCGGCCAGCCCCACCGCGATAGGTTGCGCCAATGTGCAACCTATACCGGGTGACGACGAACGTTGAGGCGATGCGGCGGCTGTTCAAAGTCACCGGGGCCGCGCCGAATCTGCCGTTGTTCCCGGACATATACCCGGACAAGGAAGCGCCGATCATTCGGGCCGATGATGCGGGCGAGCGGCGCATTGACGTGGCGCGCTGGGGCGTGCCGCCGCCGGGCGGGGTGTCGCGGCCGGTAACCAACGTCCGCAATCTGGCGTCGCCGTTCTGGCGGGCGTCGCTGGCCGGCGCGGCGCGGCGATGCCTGGTGCCGGTCACGGCCTTTTGCGAATGGACGGCGGAGCCGGACCCGGCGACCGGGCGCAAGCGCAAGGTGTGGTTTGCGCGACCGGATGGCGAGGCCTTCGCCTTTGCCGGCGTCACCCGCCCGAACGCGCCCGGCGAACCCGCCCGCTATGCCTTCCTGACGTGCGAACCGAACGCGCTTGTCGGCGCGGTGCATCCCAAGGCCATGCCGGTGATTCTGGAGGGGGACGCTGTGGACGCATGGCTGGCCGGCGCGCCAGCCGAACCGCTCGCCCGGCAAAGCCCTGAGGATTATCTGGCGATTGTCGAAGGCTGAGCGGCTGGCGGTGCGGGTTCGGGGGCGGTAGGAAGGGCCTGGGGGACGCCAGCCGGCATGAATATTGATGATCTTATCAGCAAGTGGCAGGGCACGGCCGGCGGGGCTGAGCGTGCCAATTATGGGTTGTTCCTGACTGAGTTTTGCGCGGCGCTTGGCCTGCCTGCCCCCGGCGCGGCGACGGGCGGAAGCGACCCCGGCACCTATAATTTCGAGGCCTTTGTTCGGCACCGCTTCGCGGGCGAGCCGGAAGGCTCCGGCCGCATCGATCTGTATAAGCGCGGGCATTTTGTGCTGGAGGCCAAGCAATCCCGGTTGACCGTGGCGCAAGCGTCCAACCCCGAATTGTTTGACGCCTCGCCAGCCGCCCCCGCCGCCCCGTCAGGGGCGAAATATGACCGGTTGATGCGGGACGCCTTTGCCCAAGCGGAAGCCTATGCGCGCGCCCTTCCCGCCTTGCACGGCTGGCCACCGTTCATCATTGTTTGCGACGTGGGGCGAGCTTTTGAAGT